>CAIRZD010000193.1 GCA_903882965.1 uncultured Bacteroidota bacterium | reverse complement strand
ATTTGGCGCAGTAACGGTTTGTTATTATTTTTACTACGTTTGAATAGCCCCATATTTTTGTGTTTTGGTCGTTCTTAACCAAAGGTATGGCCGCTATTCAGGCAAAAAAGTTTCGGATAGTTGTGTAATAATATCTATTTTTGTATTCACAATTCATTAACAATGACATTAACTAATCATAAACAAACGAACTCGACAGCCTTACTTACCAACCAATTATAACACTAAACCATCATGAAAAGAAGTACATGAAATAATATTTTTTCTTAACCCAAAATTTCGAAACAATTAAAAATCAAAACTATGCTCACAATTTTATTTTTAACACGCTTCGTAGTCGTCTATATCAGGGGTAAAAAGCAATCAGCCACTCGCATGGACCCTAATTTGGTTCCCGTAAAATATTAGCAGGAGGCGTAAGCCTGTTGATTACCAAACGTTTTAATAAACGTTTATCGGGAAAGAAGAAATTTAAAAATCCGTATTGAATACCGAAAATCACCGGGCAATCAATACGGATTTTTTATTTTTATGACTCCTTATTACCTAATTACTCCCGCATCATTTCTTCTATCACAGTTGCAATATCTTCAGCATTAGGTTTTGAGAAATAATCACCGTCTGTTGCATAAGCCGGTCTATGGGCGCACGCGGTTATTGTTCTTGGCTTCACATCCAGCCACTTATACCCTTCCTGCTGCTCCATCACATGCTGAAACATATATGAAGTTGCCCCACCCGGCACATCCTCATCTATAAACACAATGCGGCTGGTCTTTTTCAGCGATTCCACGATCATGTGGTTCACATCAAATGGCAGCAATGTCCTAACATCCACCACTTCACAACTAATGCCCTGTGGTGCCAGGTAATTGTTTATCGCCTCATCAATAACACGTAGCGTAGAGCCGTAAGACACGATGGTAATATCGCTGCCTTCCCTTATCACCTCGGGTATTCCAAACGGCACCGTAAACGTATCCAGGTTATTAGGCACTCTTTCTTTCAGCCTATACCCGTTCAGGCATTCTATCACTATCGCAGGCTCATCGCTTTTCAACAGGGTATTATACATACCTGCTGCCTGTGTCATATTCCGGGGCACACACAGATACATACCACGTATAGCATTCAGTACCATACCCATCGGCGATCCGCTATGCCATACACCTTCCAGTCTATGACCACGCGTCCGTACTATTATAGGGCATTTCTGCCCACCCCTTGTTCGATATAGCAGCGTAGATACATCATCACTCAGCGGCTGTAATCCATACAGTAAATAATCCAGGTACTGTATCTCTGTTATCGGCCGCAATCCGCGCATCGCAAGGCCTATCCCCTGCCCAATTATAGAAGCCTCTCTGATACCTGTATCTGTTATCCGCAGCGCTCCATACTTATCCTGCAATCCCGCAAACCCCTGGTTCACATCTCCTATCTTTCCAAGATCCTCGCCAAATGCCACAACGGCCGGGTTACTGGCAAAGACCTGGTCAAAGAATTTATTTAGTATCTCATAACCATTCAGCACTGCAATATCTCCTTCATATTTTGCAGGCACCTCTGCCACCTTCATAGCACTATGCCTCGATTCAGAATATAAATGCGATGAGTATTTATCCTTATTATCTGCCTTTATGTAATCATAAAAATCACGCAATCCTTTCACCCCTTCACCACCGTGCGGGCATAGCCGCAGCACTTTAAATACTGCCTGCATCACATCCTTTCTTATCGGTTCCTTTATTGCGTTCAGGTCTTCTATTATTGCACCTATCGCGGCTGCGTTATCGCCGGCCTCGTGTAGCACATTATTGCACAATTGGGTAGTCTGTACAATTTGCTCTTTTATCGGTGTCAGGAAGTTTTCCCAAGCCATTTGCTTTGCTGTACGTGCTTCCTGCCGTGCTTCTTCTTCAAGCAGTAATATTTCTTCTTCTGTAGCTATTTTATTTACCAATATAAACTGCCGCATCTTAAGCATACAGTCCCATTCTTTCTCCCATTCCAGGCGCTCCTTGGTCTTATATCGCTCATGCGATCCCGATGTAGAGTGCCCCTGCGGCTGCGTCATTTCCTGTATATGGAAGATGGCCGGTATTTGCATCTCGCGCACGCGGGTTATCCCCGTTTGTATCGATTCCATCAACGATGGATAATCCCAGCCTTTTATAGTATAGATATTGATACCACCTTTCTTATCATCCCACTGCATACCTGCAAGAGCATCTGATATCGAATTCTTTGTTGTCTGGTACTTCCTCGGCACAGATATGCCGTAACCATCATCCCACACAAATATGGCAAGCGGCACTTGCAGCACTCCCGCAGCATTCACGCTCTCCCAAAACAACCCTTCTGATGTAGATGCATCCCCTATCGTGCAAAACACCACTTCATTACCGTTATTGCTGAATTTCTCAAAACCCTTTTGCAACTCAGGTATATTACGGTACAATTTAGAGGCATAAGCCAGCCCCAGCGCCCTTACCATTTGCCCCGCAGTTGGCGATACATCACTGCTCGATTGTGGCTCACTAACAAGGTCTTTCCAGTCGCCGTTATCATCCAGCCAGCGCGTGCCATAGTGGCCATTCATCATACGCCCGCCCGATGCAGGCTCATTTTCCACACTCATATCTGCATATAGCTGCGCAAAAAATTTCTGTATATCACTCATCCCCGTAGCAAACATTAACGTCTGGTCACGGTAGTAACCCGACCGTATATCCCCGGGCTTGAAACACTTCGCTGCCGCAAGCTGTGCCAGTTCTTTACCATCACCGAATATGCCGAATTTAGCCTTACCCGTTAGCACCTCACGGCGCCCTATCAGGCTCGCTTCGCGGCTGGCAACTACAATGCGGAAATCATCCAGCACTTCCTGTTTGAACTCGTCAAACGATAACCTTGCAGACTTAGATATATTGACAGTTAAAGACATATGTGCATAGTTATTACTTGTGTAATATACAAAGATACTTTTAAGATGGGAAATCGGAAAAAAGTGTTCTGCGCTCATCGCTTCTCCCCGCCCCTTTGCTGCACTCATTTTCTGGTGCCGAATTGATCCCTACAGGCAAACACACACCATTCTTTTATTTAATTAAGCAGTTATATATTTGCATATGACCCGAACCGTAACCAAAAACAAATACCGCATATTACGGGGCGTAATTACCTTATTCATTGTTTGCCTATTGTCTTTTTCAAAAAGCAGTGGCCAAACAATTAAACCGCCCGCAGGTTTTAAATTATTAAAGGCTGATGGTGTAACACGCCAAATCGACCATTATGTAAAAGGCGGCTATACATTCATGAGCGATGAGTGGACCGGCCCACCACCGCTCAACGCATTCAGATATGATACTGCCGTTGCAAAATTCTTATCCGAAAATTACCGCACAAGCCTCGGGCATGATGTTCATTTTTATAATGGCATATATTATGGCACTGCCCACTATAATGAGAATTACATTTTTATAGTTCTTGATGGAACTACGGTATACAAATTATCTTCAAAAAAGAAGGATGCCGGCTTTCAAAAATATTCCAATTGGCTGCTTACCGCAGCTAAAACACATGACAGAGACTAAAAAAACAAACAGAAACCAAATTTACAATCCCTCCTACCCCAATGTTTCCAAATTATTTTTATGATAGAAGCGATGAAGTCCAGCCCATGATGGCGCCTTTTTTAGCCCGACTTTACGATTGATACCGATGAAGTATGATAGAACCTCCACACGCTTGAGCAAGCACAATAGAATTACCGGGCAGGGTTAAAAGCCAGTGCCATGACGGAGATAGAAGCTTTGCGCACCCAGCGTAGAGCCTCTTTTGTAGCGCGGAGCGATTCGACAAAAGTCGCCTTTCTTTGTTTCTTTCGTAGCCTGCACTGAGCTTGTCGAAGTGGCGAAACAAAGAAAGAAAAGAGAAGAAGGTCCAAGCAAAATGAGTGCCAATTAAAGGACTAAGCCCCCCCTACCCAAAACATCAAATATCAAACAACCGCAATTGCCCGTTATCCTTTTTCCCTTTTTGCCCCACCTGCTCATGAAAGTTCGATAGCGATATCCCCAGCAGTCTTGTCTTCTTATCCTCGGGGTCTGTTCCCCACAATAGCTCCTTGGCCACACTGGCAATCGTTTCCATATCATTCACCGCCTCTGCTAGCGACCGGCTCCTCGTTATCTGCCTGAAGTCGCTGTATTTTATTTTCACAGTTACTGTCCGCCCTTTCAGCTCATACCGTTGCAGCCGTTCACTCACTAATTTGGCTATCTTATCCAGCTCAGCATTCATTTCTTCTACTCGCACCAGGTCATACGCAAATGTATCCTCCGCCGCTACCGACTTCGTTTCCCTGTCCGGCTGCACCTCCCGGTCATCTACACCCCTCACTATTTTATAATAAAAAATACCGGCCTTCCCAAAATGCTTTACCAGATCATCTTCCGCCAGCTTCTTCAGGTCGGCACCCGTATGCAGCCCCATCCCCTTCATTTTATCCACCGTCACCTTTCCTACCCCATAAAATTTTTCTACAGGCAGTTGCTCCATAAACTCCTCTATATGCGTTGGGCCTATAAACGCCAGCCCATCCGGCTTGTTAAGGTCTGATGCGATCTTTGCCACAAATTTATTTACAGATACCCCTGCCGATGCCGTCAGGTGCAATTCATCTCTTATCGCCTGCTTTATTTGTTTCGCTATTTCTATTGCCGATCCATAAACATACGGAACTTTTTCAAAAAGGGCAAAATATCTTTGGGAAAGCCTGATTT
>CAIRZD010000192.1 GCA_903882965.1 uncultured Bacteroidota bacterium | reverse complement strand
GGCTATGCCATATGCACAATTGCACTATCCGTTTGAAAAACACCCAAAACACGATCTTAAGAAGAACTTCCCTGCCGACTTTATAGCAGAAGGGGTTGACCAGACGAGAGGGTGGTTTTATACCCTGCATGCGTTGGGCGTAATGCTGTTCGACAGTGTGGCTTATAAAACCGTGGTAAGCAACGGCCTGGTACTGGATAAGAACGGCAATAAAATGAGCAAACGGGTGGGCAACGTAATAGACCCATTCGAAACTATAGAGAAATGCAGTGCCGATGCCACCCGCTGGTATTTGATCACTAACGCTTCACCTTGGGATAGCTTACGATTTGATATTGAAGGAATTAAAGAAGTTCAGCGGAAGTATTTTGGAACTCTATACAATACCTACCAATTCTTTGCCCTCTATGCCAATGTAGATAACTTCACATTCAAAGAAGCATACATACCCGTACGTGAGCGACCTGAAATAGACCGGTGGATACTCTCATCATTACACACCCTCGTCAAGGATGTTACAGTTGCCTTGGAAGATTACGAACCTACCCAGGCAGGCAGGGCCATGGAGTTTTTCCTGGACGAGCAACTGAGCAACTGGTACGTTCGCCTTTGCCGCCGCCGGTTCTGGAAAGGCGAGTATGAGCATGATAAAGTTTGTGCATACCAGACACTATATGAGTGCCTCGAGACGTTATCCTTATTAATGGCACCTATAGCACCCTTCTTTGCCGATTGGTTATTTACCAATCTGAATTGTGTTACCAACCGGGATACATGCACCTCTGTTCACCTGGCAGAATACCCTGTAGCGGATAATAGCTGCATAGATACAGACCTCGAAGAACGTATGCGCCTGGCACAGGACGTATCGTCACTGGTGCTGTCTATAAGGAAGAATGTAAATATAAAGGTTCGCCAGCCATTACAGCGCATTCTGATACCGGTTTTGGACAACCATACAAAGGAACAAATAAGCAAAATAGAAGAACTGATAAAAAGCGAGGTCAACATAAAATCAATTGAATATTTAACTGATACAGAAGGATTTATAAAGAAGAAACTAAAGCCAAATTTCAAGACACTAGGCGCCCGTATGGGTGCAAAAATGAAGAGTGTTGCTGCTGCCATTTTGCAAATGAGCCAGCATGATATTACCACCCTCGAAAAGCAAAAGAACTTTTCGCTGATGGTAGAAAATGAACCTGTGGAAATACAAATAACAGATGTAGATATTATAGCCGAAGATATTCCCGGTTGGTCGGTTGCGAACAAAGACAACCTTACCGTTGCCCTTGATGTCACCCTCACCCCTGAGCTACAGGAAGAAGGTAATGCCCGCGAACTGGTGAACAGGATTCAGCGGATGCGGAAAGATAATGGTTATGAGGTAACAGATCGCATTACAGTTTACATTCAAGAGTATGAGCCATTTAAAAGTGCAATAATTCATTATTCTGACTATATTTGCGCGGAAATTTTAGCAGATGATATAAAGTTAGTGGCGAATTTAGATAATGGAACGGAAATAGAAATAAACGATGTAAATCTCAATATTCTCATATCTAAAACATCTTAAAAGTCATGGCTACAAAGAATAACAAGGCCGCCAAGCCCTCTAAAAGTGTAAAACCCACCAGTGGTGGAAAGAAAGTTGCACCTGTTAAAAAAGCCGTGGCTATTAAGCATGCGAAGGTTACGAGCAAAAAAGTATCCCCTAAACCGGTAGCCAAAAAAGCAGCTCCTGCTAAAAAAACTGTACCTGCAAAGAAAGCTACACCTATTAAGAAAGCGAAACCAATTGTTAAAACAGCAAAAAACAATAATCAAAAGACTGTGAATAAGAAAAAACCTGCACCAATAGCAAAAAAAGCAGCTCCTGCAAAGAAAAAAGAAGCTCCTAAAAAAGTAGTCCCAGCGAAGAAAGCAGCACCGGCAGCAAAAAAAGCAGTAGTAACTAAACCTGTTGCTAAAGCACCTGCAAAAGCCGTTGCTAAAACACCGGCTAAACCTGTAGCTAAAGCACCCGCTAAACCCGTTGCTAAGGCGCCTGCAAAACCGGTTGCTAAAGTACCTGCCAAACCAGCACCTACTCCTGCACCAGCACCTAAAAAAGCAGAGCCTGTAAAACCGGCTCCTGCTCCGGGAGGATCCAGGAAACCAACGCCTAAGAAAAAGACGCTCACATTAAGCCAGATACCTGTAAAAGCAATACCCGGTGCGCCACGCCCCACAGCTACGCCCGCAGCCCGCTCTACAGAGAAGAAGCCTACAGTGATCATTGCCCACCGCAGAATGGAAAACAAAGCCAAAGCGGCAAAGAATGAAGGCAATACAATGATCCAATACCAACCAGAAACTTACCGGTCTATCCTTGATGAGCCACAGGAACAACAAGGCCCTGCATACCGTTACAGCGATGAAGACCTGAACGAATTCAGAGAGATCATTGCCAGCCGCCTGGAAGCAGCACGTAAAGAATTAAATTACTTACAGGGCCTCATTACCCGCAAGGACGAAGCAGGCACTGATGATACCGAAAACCGCCACATGAACATGGAAGACGGTAGCGGTGCTATGGAGCGCGAGCAACTGGCACAGCTTGCCAGCCGCCAGATACAATTTATGGGCCACCTCGAAAAAGCATTAGTACGCATCGAGAACAAAACATATGGCATATGCCGCGTTACCGGTAAGCTTATTGATAAAGCCCGCCTGCGTGCAGTACCTCATGCCACATTAAGCATTGAGGCTAAGAAAATGCTTTCTTCTAAACAGAACTAAGAAATTTCAAACTTAATACCGCTAAAATGCCCTGCTCCGGCGGGGCATTTTATTTGCCTTATTCCCAAACTAAAAATGCCCCCGCACAAGCAGGGGCATTGGAATTTCGTCTTTGTAATTTTTATTCCTACAATGTTGATTGGCTGGTTACCTGTCTAAATGAACTTTAGACTTTAGACTTACTACTTCAGACTAAAGTCTAAAATCTTTCCAAACCATTAAAGAAGAAATCACCTTCTATTTCTGCGTTCTCATCGCTGTCTGAGCCATGTATTGCGTTCTCACCTATTGATGCGGCATATTTCTTACGGATAGTACCTTCTTCTGCCTGTGCAGGATTGGTAGCACCTATCAGCTTACGGAAATCAGCTATCGCGTTGTCTTTTTCAAGAATTGCGGCTACAATTGGCCCACTGATCATGAAATCAGTTAATTCGCCGTAAAATGGGCGGGCAGCATGTATCTCATAAAATTTCTCAGCCTGTTGTTTGCTGATCTGTAAATACTTCATAGCAACAATGCGAAAACCTCCGGCATTGATCATCTGTAAAATATTACCAATATTACCTGCTTTTACCGCGTCGGGCTTGATCATCGTGAATGTACGATTCGTCATATATAGTGTTTTATTAAAATAATGCCGCAAAGGTAAAGCAAAACCAAAAACGGAAACGTTAAAAAAGCACTATAATTTTAACGTTAATAGAATCTGAAATAGCTACAAGCATATCATTAGAAACATTACTTTTGCACTCCCAAAGAAAAAGGATAACCCCCTGGGGATTGGGAAGTAATTATAATGCGGCCAATACAAGACGTTTTTCCTTTATTGCAGGCACCAAAGAAGATTTTTATCACAACGCATCACAAACCTGATGGCGATGCGATAGGCAGCATGCTGGGGTTATATCACTACCTCATCAAAAAAGGCCATAAAGTAACCGCGGTTTCTCCCGGCGAAATACCCGATTTCCTGGCCTGGATGCCCGGCGTGGCAACAATGTTCAACTATGAGGCCCAACCAAAGGAATCACTTGAAGCATTAATAACCGCCGATCTTATTTTTTGCCTTGATTTTAACGACTATAGCCGAACCAAGCATCTTGAAAAATTTCTGGCCGAAGCTACCCAGCCCAAAGTTTTAATAGACCATCACCTGTTTCCTAAGCCGGTATGGGATTACGGCATGAGTATACCCGAAAAAAGCAGTACCTGCGAAATGGTATATGACTTTATAAACCTATGTGGTGATAATGCCCTTATTGACCTCGATATCGCAGCATGCCTTTATACAGGGGTTATGACAGATACCGGTTCTTTCAAATTCCCTATTACATCAGCAGCAGTGCATACCATGGTTGCAGACCTCAAACAACGGGGGCTTGACCATACGAAAATACATGAAGAAGTATACGATTCATGGAGCGAAGACCGCATGCGGTTCCTTGGTTACGTCCTGATCGAAAAAATGGAGGTATTCCATAAGTATAATTCAGCCCTAATTGCGCTTTCACGTAAAGACCAAAACCTGTTTAAGACCCAAAACGGAGATACAGAGGGTTTAGTAAATTACCCACTCAGCATTACCGGTATAAGGTTTGCCACACTTATTACAGAGCGCAGCGATGAAAT
>CAIRZD010000191.1 GCA_903882965.1 uncultured Bacteroidota bacterium | reverse complement strand
TTCCCTTTATTTTATAAATTTGACTATGCAACCTAATCATGCACTATGCCTAAATTGAATAAAAATAAATTAAAAAATAATAATCCTCCGATTACAGTAGCTTCCCCGGAATTTAAGATCAAATACCCTTTGTTGTGGCTTACTTTGGCAGCAGTAATTTTATACCTCCCAACGGTTTCAATGGGAATGACAGATCTTGACGATGTTATTTTTATCAATGCTAACAGTGATTTTAATGAAAATCTGCATAATCTGATTCTTTCTTTCCAGCGAACCGTGTTTGGTAGCCAATCTGATCAAATGTATCGCCCAGTGTACAATGATATTATGATATTGAATTATCATCTGGCAGATCATGGAGCAAATATTGCGATTTATCATTGTGTGAACATTCTGCTTCATCTGATCTCAGTCTTACTAGTCTACAAATTGTTTAATAAACTAGGTGTAAAATCAATTCATTCTTTTATCCTTACAATGATATTTGCTGTTCATCCTGTATTAACAGAAGCTGTTGCCTGGATAAGCGCCAGAATAGAAATAATGCTTTGCATATTTGTACTCGCTTTTTTCATAAAATCAATTGACTATTCAAACAATGGGAAAATAGTAAACCTGCTGCTTTCATTATTATTCCTTTTGCTGGCACTCTTTGATAAAGAAACTGCAGTTGCTGCCGCTCCGGTGGCTTTTATATTGCTCGTGGTAGTATTACAAAAAAACTGGCGTTCAAAAGATAGTATTATCCAGTACTGTGCATGGACCATGTGCTATGTGCTATGGTTTGTTGTCAGATCATCAGTGCTCAGGGGCAACCAGCCTTTGGTTTACGGCGGTATAGTTAGCCATTTTTTTTACAGAATGCTAACAATTATCCAGTATCTCGGTAAAATATTCCTGCCTTTCAATCTATCAGTATTTCCTATGCAGGAAGATACAGTTTATTATTATGGTATTGTAGGTGCGGCGCTACTGGCTGTATTGTTATTTTTAAATAAAAAAACAGATATAAAATTAATAACTGCAGGAGCGGGTATATTTATTCTGTTCCTGGCGCCAACATTTTTTATTCCCAAAAGTTTTAATTCCCAGATATACGAATTCCGGGCTTACATTCCTATACTCGGGATACTTTTACTATTAACACAAACACCTTTGCTCAAAAACAATCTTAGCGACAAGCAATTACTTGCCAGGGGTATTGTTTTGTGTTGCGTATTGTCAGGTGTAAATTTTGTATACCAGAAAAATTTTAACAATGGGCTTAGCTTTTGGACACAGGCAGAACGATCTTCTCCGCATTCGGCTTTTGCCAAAATGATGCTTGCGGCTCGTGTAAGTGATCCTGTGGTAAGTGAAGCACTTTTCCTTGAGGCATACAAACTCAACCCAGATCAAAGACAACTCAATTTTCTTTACGGTTTAAGGTTGCAGGACAAAGATTCGATACTGGAATCAGAAAAATATCTACTAGCAGAAAAAAATAAGACAGGCTATTTTGAGTGTGATTTTTATCTTGCAAGGGTTGCGATGGCAAAGAAAGACTTTAGCGCTGCAATCGCTTATCTGGAGAGTTACTTGAAAGTTGACAGAAAAAATATTATTGCCAATAATAACTTATTGCTACTCTATCTAGATACAGACCAGGACAATAAAGCCAGGGACCAGGCTAAACGCATGAAGGACGAAGGGCTTGATGTTCCCAAGGCAGTATTACAGCACTTTAATTTGTAGGGCCCGCAATATCCGGTTTAATAAAACTTTATTCCGCGATCGGCATTTTATGCATATCGATTTAACGTGCATAAGTATGCAGAATGGTTAACCATTTATTCAAATATGGTACTAAATAAACGCATTATTTATAATTAAATGTTTTGACCTGTAGTATATATACTATATTTTCACAGTCGGATTGTAATCAATTTCACCGTGATAAAAACAGCATTAACTTTTTTAATTTTCTTCTTCCTGTTGTCCTCGTGCCATTACAAGGACAACCCCGTCCCTGCGAGTACGCCTGAATTTGATAGTGTAATAGCAAAAGGCGATCGGATTTACGACTCC
>CAIRZD010000190.1 GCA_903882965.1 uncultured Bacteroidota bacterium | reverse complement strand
TTGTCACCTTTTACTACTTTGTATGTAAAGTGTGATATTTCATTGGTTACCTCATCAAAGCGGCGGCCCATAAAACGTTTTATAGACTGCACGGTGTTAATGGGGTTAGTGATAGCCTGACGTTTTGCAGGGTCACCCACTTTACGCTCGCCATTTTTCAAAAAGGCGACAACTGAAGGCGTGGTGCGGCGGCCTTCATCATTTGCAATAACCACTGGTTCGCCGCCTTCCATTACGGATACGCAAGAGTTTGTGGTTCCTAAATCAATTCCGATAATCTTTGCCATAGTAATTGTTATTATTGTATTTTTTTATCTATAATCTTTCGATATTTTTTGATATCCCTTTATAGTAATCAATGAATATGCCATTCTTGTTTTTCTGTAATATTGGCAGGGAAACTGTCAGAACCTGAGATTTGCCAGAATTTACTGATGTACTATAGTGATTTTCATTGCCAACAGTATTATGGTATATATTTTTCTTCATATGGCAGATAGTGAAATAATCTGGTGTCGATATTATGTAGAAAATAAAATGTTTATTTGATTATTTAAAATTATGTAAATGTATAGACCTCTCCCCTTTGGCAGGCTCAGGGCAGGCTTGGGAGAGGGTGAGGTCGAGTGAGGGCTGTGGCCGGTATTTGTTTGTGGGTGCATTTTTTTTATTTTAGTTAATTGGGTGATGACCAGGTTTTGTTTGGTTCAAAATGTCACAAAAATGCCGCACGAATATGGCTGATAGGGCATGGGGTTGTTGAGGTGTGTGTGTTATTGTATTCACAGGCGGTCGTATTTTTTAATTGTTTTCAAAAAAGCGTGTGTTGTTTCCAACATTCTTTTTTGCATTTTTTTCATCCGCATCGTGAGGGAAAAGAAAACACACAAAAGACTTGATGGAATAGTAATCTATACTTCTTATTCTATGTAAATGTAGCACAGGTAAAGTAGCTGCTTTAAATGGTGCATGCACCTTTTTTTTTGAAATTTAGCGTTGCATAAGGGTTGTTATGAAGAGCACCAACAATAGCGGAAAGCCCTAATGCCGGTGAGCCCCCTTAGGAGCTTACCGGCACAGACGCTATATACATTAATTACATTCCCTTTTCATCAGCGCTGGGGCCGTATGGGCCGGGGATGGGCACATCAAGCAGGCGGAGAAAAACACCGAGCTGCGCCCTGTGGTGGATGATCTGGCTAATGCACATACGTATCACATCTTCCTTAGGGCGCACACTGATCACTTTGTCGCCATAACGCATTGTCCATGTTGGCACCAGATCCTCGTCTTTGGCATTTTGCAGCGAGGTGCGGCCTTTGACAAGCGTTTTTTCAAAAAAGCCCAGCAATTCTATACTGGTATTGATCACCGGCGGGTCAAGATGTTTTTGGGTGACGTCCAGCCCGTCTGTAGTCAGGGCAGTAGTTATCCAGCCGGGTATTTCGGCAATGTGTGTTGCCAGCTCACGGATAGACATGCTTTTGGGATGTGGCTTCCAGTCGAATTTGCCATCGGGTACTACAGAGAGCATTTTGCGTGTAGCGGCTGATTCCTCTTCCAACTGTTCAAGGAACTTTTGTGTCGTTGTCATAGTCTGTTTGTTTTTTTGATAACACAAAGGAAGGTATGGCCACTGACAGCCCTATGGCAGTCTGAAATTTGCTTCAAAAAATATTTTTTATACTTCCGGGGATTTGTTCAGGTGCCGGTCGGTGATGTAATCGTTGAGTGAGATATGTTGTTCTATTTTAAAAGGGATGCCGGTGGCAGTAAGGCGCTCTATGCGCACAACTTTAAAGTCGCGATAATCGTTGCGGAGGTGATACCATGCTATAATGTGCCAGGCGGCCGAATAGAATACCAATCCTATAGGCTCTAAGCGGCGCAGGCTGGCGACGCCGCTAATATTGCTGTACGCTACCTCAATGATATGCCGGTCTGATATAGCTGATTGCAGTGTGGCGAGGTAGTCGAAATTGTTTAAGAATTGTTCCGGCACGTGAGTCCTGATGCTGGTATTGAGCTGCTCAAAGCGGTCTTTTTCCTTGCTGCGCAATACCGCCTTTACTTTATGAAGTGCTGTGGTGTAATGAGCGTGTATAGACTTATCAGTAAACCCCAGGGCCATTTTCTCCATCAGTAGCAGGGCGTTGGCCTCTTCTGGTGTGAAGGATACAGGCGGCAGGAAATAGCCCTGCACCAGGAAGTAACCTTTGTGCTGCTCAAAACTAACCGGTATGCCCTGTTCCGTCAATGCCCTGACATCGCGATAGACCGTGCGAACGCTGATGCCGAACTGCGCTGCAATCTGCTCAGCAGGAACATACTTTTTTGATTGCAGCATGGTTGTGATGCCAAAAAGACGGTCTATGCGATTCATTACATTTGTTGTATTGCGTGTAAAAATAATAATGAATCGATAAAATGAAGTAAAATAACCGGGTAACCACGTTGATCATCGTGTACTACGAAACATCAGCAACATGTCCGGAGGGCTATGTAGTAATACCGGGGTTAAGTACCAATGCTTTATTAATATATTGTGCCTTGCAGATTAGCGCCAGTGAGGATGGGGCTGGCTATCAGGGAATCAACAGTAGTGTAGTCTATATTGATATAACCACTCCTGGTACCTTTTGATGTAAATAAGCCCAGCACATTAGCTCCTTTGATATTAGTATATGAAGGTTCAATATTATTGCCGGTAAGCCCGGTGCCTTGTGTGAGTGCATTCTGCTCGTAAAAGGAATAATCGTAAGTGCTCATATAAGCAGTGAGAGAGCAGAGACCCAGTAATCTTATGGTATTAGCAGGAGCAGTGCCGAGCGCTGACTTTACGGCACTATACATGTCTATATTATTGAGGTTGTAGGTAAATATATTTTGTGCTAACAGGGCCTGAAATCCAAGATCGTCATTTGAGGAATGATATGATTTGGTGTGGGTTTGGATATTTGAATCTACCCAGTTAAAGCCTATAATAAATTCAGAAACAGCCACGGGTGAAGTCTGGCCGTTAAAGCTAAAATTGACCGGAGCAACATAAGATCCACTGAACGAAAGCATATCCTGGTTACTGATAATAACAGAATGGAAATCGAGGCCTGCATGGTTAAGACCGGTATCGTCTATATCTGATACATTAAATATGGTAGGGTCAGTATCTACAATAACGGGTGTTTCGGCTGAGTCTACTTCACCGGTAACAGGGTTAGAAACAATGAGGCGGTACGTGTAATTCGGGTCGAGGGTGTTGGTGAATTTATAAGCATAATTGGGAGCAGTAAAAAACGCGCCGGGTTGTTTTGGATATCCTTCCAGGTCGAGGTCTACCCGGGTAAGATGAATGGTATCATATACGCCGCCGAGCTGGTTGATCCTTGCAATTCTTACATTGAGGCTGCCGAAATAGCTGGAATCCCATGTTTGTGCCATGGTAATGGCACTCTTGGTATTACTGAGGAAAGCTTTTTCGATACGGATATAATGGGCGGTATCGGACTGGTCGAGCATGCCATATATAACTGTGATATTTTTGTAGGGAGCGGCAATATTGAATTTGGTAGAGCAACTTGCAATTGAAAACAAGGTTACTATAGCAATGAAAGCAAGAAAGTTTTTCATGAAATATAAACTTAAATATAAGGGCGGCAAAGATAGGAATTTGAACCCTAAATCCCTAAAGCGACTTACCTCCGCTATTCAGACTCATTAAATGGCATTCAAAGCATACGAAAATTGAAAATATATTTGCCAATTAACCAAATTATGGATTTAGTGTTTTTACGTATTTTCACACAATGGCTATAATAACTATAGAAACACCTTTTAATATAGACCTGGAGTTTAAAATAGCCGGTGTTAATAAGCGGGCGCTTGCCTGGCTGATTGATATTATTATCATTTGCGTATATTATTATGTGGTTTTGCGCGTTATATACCCATCCTTCCGGATGGGAGAGGCTACAGAGACTACGGCAGCTATCTTCCTGATCGTGTTGCCGGTATTGCTTTACCAGTTGATATGCGAAATACTTCTCAATGGCCAAACGATAGGTAAAAAACTGGCCGGGATAAAAGTAATAGATAAGGAGGGCCGGGAGCCTACCTGGGGGCAATACACTATAAGATGGATATTGTGTATCGGGAACCTGTTTATATACATAGTACCCTATATTATTTTGTTGAGCCCCATTGCTATGATCTTCTTTATGATCCTGTACCTGCCTGATTTTCTTTGTATCGTTATTTCGGCAAAGGGGCAGCGGATAGGCGACCTTGCGGCGGGCACGGTGGTGATAGACAGCAGTTACAAAGCCAATATCAATGAAACCATTTACCTGAAAATTGAGCACAAAGAGTACCAACCGTTATTTCCGCAGGTGATGCGACTATCGGACAGGGATATAAATGGTATCCGTAACCTTCTGAACATGAAACGGCAGAGCAGTGATAATACTAACTATACTATAGATGTGGCGCAAAAGATAAAAAGGGTGTTGGGCATAGAATCAGATCTTTACCCAACAGACTTTTTGCAACAATTGTTACAAGACTATAATTATTATACTGCGAAGGATGTTAAACATTAATGGCGGTTAATTGCCCGAAATAATATTTTGTGCCCGTGCGATCGCTTCGGGCATTGTATCTACGACATTAGCCTTGCCGATCTTGAACAGCACCCTTGATGTTTTCAGTTCTTCAAGTATCTGGTGGTTACTAAGTTCTGCAATGATCAGTTTGGTGCCATTCTGACCACATTCTTTTTCCACCTCTTCAATGGTTCTTATACCGGTGGCATCTATGATAGGTACATTCCGCATGCGTATTATCAGCACCTTGGGGGCATCTGCAATAATGCGTATAGCATCTTTGAATTTATAGGCTGCGCCGAAGAATAGCGGCCCGTTGATCTCGTATACCACTACACCTTTTGGCAAAGTATAATTACGAATGGCATCATCATCTGTTTTGTCTGCGAGTTCTTCTGAGTTGTCGGCAAACTGCTGCACATTGCTATTGCGTGTTATCTCGCGCATGAACAGGAACATTGCGAGCACCATGCCTATTTCAATAGCTACCGTAAGGTCTACCAATACAGTAAGCAGAAAGGTGACCACCATTACAGCGGCATCAGTACGGGATAATTTAAGGATAGAGATAAAATTGCGGTATTCGCTCATATTGTAAGCCACTATTATCAGCACACCTGCCAGCGTGGCCATAGGGATCAGGGCGGCCATTTTGCCAATGAACAGCATAATGATAAGCAGTGTAAGTGCGTGTATGATACCGGCTACCGGTGTGCGGCCGCCATTCTTGATATTGGTAGCAGTACGGGCAATAGCCCCTGTAGCCGGAATGCCCCCAAAAATTGCGGAGAAAATATTGGCGGTACCCTGTGCCACCAATTCCATATTAGAGCGGTGGTGCCCGCCAATCATACCATCGGCTACGACGGCTGATAGTAAAGATTCGATACCTCCAAGCAATGCAATAGTGAAAGCAGGGCGGATGAGTTTTTGAACAGTAGGCCAGTCTATATGTGGCACTACAGGCATGGGCAATGAAGTAGGTATAGCACCAAAACGGCTGCCGATGGTCTCTACCGGAATATGGAAATAATAAACGATAGCAGTAGTGAGCAGGATAGCAATGAGTGAGCCCGGCACCTTGTGTGTGATTCGCGGCCAGAGCTGTATAATAGCAATAGTGGCTATGGTGAAAACAACTGAATATAAATTGATGGTGCTGATATTGGCTGCATAGGACGACCATTTGGCAATAAAGTCGGCAGGAACGGCGCCCATTTTCAGCCCGAAAAAATCTTTCATCTGCGATGAAAAGATGATCACTGCTATGCCTGTGGTGAAGCCTACGATGAGCGGGTGCGGAATGAATTTTATCACAGCGCCAAGCCGGGCAAAGCCCATAATGATCAGTAATATGCCCGCCAGGAAGGTGGCAATGATGAGGCCATTGACCCCAAACTGCTGCACGATGCCGTATACAATAACAATAAATGCACCCGTGGGTCCGCCAATCTGAACGCGACTGCCACCAAGCGCAGAAATAACAAAACCGGCAATGATGGCTGTATAAAGTCCTTTTTCGGGAGAGACACCGGAGGCTATTGCAAATGCTATGGCAAGCGGTAATGCAACTATACCAACGATGAGGCCCGCCATAAGGTCCTTAACGAACTGCGCTTTGTTGTATCCCTTTAAAGTGGAAAAAATTTTGGGGACGAATGTATTCTTATCAGGCACTATATTGAAATATGCATTTAATCAAAGATATATGATTATAAACTTGGAAAACCTGACGAAGATCATGTTTATTATGGGAAATATTTTTCAGCGAACCATAAATAGTAATTAGATATTCTTAAATTTGGTATGTTCAATTTCCGGATATCAAACATAATAATGTATTTGCATTGATGAGTATAAACCAGTCGATAATATTGATTATAGTGATCATTTTTCCTGCATATATTTATGCCTAATAATAGCTATATTAAAAATGTAGTGAAGAAAAATATACAATCGCACCTAAAGACTAGGGATTACACCCTATTAAAAATAAAAATATTGAAACCTGCACTTATCATTTTCCCCAAAGAAAAGGGTGATTTTAGTGACGACGTTGAACCTATGTTTTTTGACACAACATACAATAGAAAGTTATACTGCTATCTATACTATTTAGATGAGAATAACGATGAGAAACGGTGTACAATAAGGGTGTCGTGCGATTTTTTCAGTGCACCGACTATGTTTGAGTTTGCACCCGCGATAATAAATACAATTTATTATGCGTCATAGGAAGCTAAGCACCATTAAATCTAAATATGAGACTGCAGCCTTGAAAAACCAGCAAAATCATACAATTGATGGAAAATTTAGTTAATACTACCCACTCTTATTGTTTTTGAAGATTAATCCCTATTTTTCAAAAAAATCTCCATCAAATGATCACACTTTCTGTAAAAGATGCAAATGATATGAATGCCTATGTATCCACACCATGGGGTGCCGGGCCGTTTCCGGCAGTTATGGTTTTCCAGGAGGCGTATGGTGTAAACCATCATATACAAAACGTAGCTGACCGGCTGGCTGCTGAAGGTTACCTGGCTATTGCGCCGGAGTTATTTCACCGTACCGCACCGGCTGGCTTTGAGTCGCCTTATGGTGATTTTGCTGCGGTAATGCCGCACTTCCAGGCGCTCACTACAGAAGGGATGATCGATGATGTAAAAGCTTGTTATGACTGGCTGGCAGCGCAAACCAATGTGATCAAAAACAAAATTGGCTGTATCGGTTTCTGTATGGGTGGCAGGGTGTCATTTATTGCAAACAGTGCTGTGCCATTGGCTGCATCTGTAGCTTTTTACGGAGGCGGAATGCACATGGTTGCAGACCTTGCGGCAACGTTGCATGGCCCACAGTTATTATTCTGGGGTGGTAAAGACCAGCACATAAAACCGGAAAATGTGCAGACAGTTATTGATGCCTTAAAGGGGGCCGGAAAGGACTACATAAACGTAGAAATATCTTATGCCGACCATGCATTTTTTTGCGACGAGCGCCCCTCTTACCATGCGCAGGCGGCAACAGAATCGTGGGGAATGACCAAAGCCTTCTTAAAGAATAAACTGCTGCGGTAATTATATAAATTGCCTGTTTTTTCTAAAATCTGACCGGGGGAATTAATTTTTTAATAAATACAAGTATCTTTATAGCAGTAACGTTAATTTATTCAATAAATATTATGAAAACAAAATATTACCTCCTATTCTTATTGCCTATTGCTGTTGCAGTTTATTCACCGAAGGTTGATGCCCAAGTGATCCATACTTTTGCCGGTACTGTTGCGGGTTATAGTGGTGATAGTGCTCTTGCGATTCATGCAGAATTAAGTAGTTGCACCGGAGTGGCTATTGACGGGGAGGGTAATGTGTATATTGCTGATAAGAATAATAACGTTGTACGTAAGGTAAGTACACTGGGTATTATTACAACTTTTGCCGGAAATGATACAGCAGGTTATAGCGGTAACGGGCACCTGGCAACAAAGGCCAAGTTAAATCACCCATATAGCGTAGCTACGAATGCTGCCGGGGATGTATACATCGCAGACTTTGGTAATAATGTTATAAGAGTAGTAAGTAGTATAAATGGTTATATTAACACTTATGCAGGTAATGATACTGCCGGATATAGTGGTGATCATGGCGTTGCTAATCATGCTTCGCTATATGGCCCTGAAGGCATAGCTATTGATGGATCAGGTAATCTTTATATAGCCGATGCCGGTAATAGTGTAATCCGTAAGGTAGACCCTGCAGGCATCATCACTACCATAGCAGGCAATAATACGGTAGGGTATAGCGGCGATAATAATGTTGCTACATCAGCTCAATTAAATTCACCGTCAGGAGTTGCAGTTGATGCATTTGGCGATGTGTTTATTGCAGATGTATACAATAATGTGGTGCGGGAAGTTATTGACTCAACGGGTAATATAGTAACCTACTCGGGTAATAATACTCCTGGTTTTGCCGGTGATAATGGCCCTGCCACTTCCGCCCAGTTATTTTTCCCGTCAAGCGTATCGCTTGACCAGGCCGGGAGCGTATACATTGCCGATCAAGGTAATAATACCATCAGAAGGGTAGATTCATTAGGTAATATCAGCCTTTTTGCCGGGCACCATACATCAGGGTACTCAGGTGACAATGGCCCGGCGACAAGTGCGGCATTAAGTTCGCCGATTGGTGTGACGGCAGATGGCTGGGGCAGAATATATATCGCTGATTATGGTAATAGTGTAGTAAGACTTGTTACACAAGGTAATACAGGCGTTTCTTCGGTTAATACACTGGCTCAAGGCATAAAGATATATCCAAACCCTGCTTCAGGTAATATCACCGTTGAAATTGCTGGAGCCGCGAATGCTTCGATAATCGTTAATGATATGCTGGGCAACTTAGTTGCTACTGCCAATGCCGATACTACAACAACGACAATAAATCTTGCAAATATGCCGGCAGGCAACTATATAGTAAAAGTTGTGAACGGAGATAAGACCTACGTTAATAAAATTGAAATATTGAAGTAACAATAAGCTTCTTAGAATATAGTTATTAAAAACGCCGGATAAAATATCCGGCGTTTTTAATAACTATATTTTGCTTACCACAGATGCACCCTCAGACTATCGGGTATATACATTTTGTCGCCGGGTTTTATCCCAAAGGCTTCATAAAACTCAGGTACATTGGGGAACGGGCCATTGATGCGGCATTTTGCGGGGGCATGCACATCAGTGAGCAACTGGGTTGCAACTTTTTCAGGACGTTCTGCCATCATCCAGCCCAGCGAATAACCCAGGAAGAAGCGTTGTAATGGCGTAAGACCAGCTATCTTTTCTCCTTTTTTATATGCCTCAGTTTGTTTGAAAGCGTCAAGACCTATAAGCACACCACCAAGGTCGGCGAGGTTTTCGCCAAGGGTTGCTTTGCCATTAACATGTAAGGTATCAATAGGCACCATTTTATTAAATTGCTGTACCAGCACATCAGCACGCGTCATAAATTGGGCGGTGTCTGTAGCACTCCACCAGCTGCAGAGGTTACCATGCTCGTCAAATTTCCGGCCCTGGTCATCAAAGCCGTGTGTGATCTCGTGGCCTACGGTTGATGCAGCTGTGTATCCATACACCAGTGCATCGTCAAGCTCGGCATCTTTATATCCGGGTACGGTCATCATAGCGGCCGGGAGTACTATTTCGTTGTTTGATTCATTGTAGTATGCATTATAGGTTTGTGGCGTCATATCCCATTCATTGCGATCTACAGGTTTGCCGAGTTTACTCATTTGGTAATTGTTCCACCATTCGTTGGCCCGGAGCATATTGAGTACATAAGGGCCGCGGTCTATTTTTAATGAGGAGAAATCTTTCCATTTATCGGGGTAGCCCACTTTTTTGTTTATGGCCATAAGTTTGTGTATGGCTTTTTGCTTGGTGCTGTCCGTCATCCAGTCAAGCTTTTCTATACGGGCTTTATATGCGTTGCGTACATTTTCGACCACTTGTTCGTAGCGGGCTTTTGCAGTTGCGTCGAAGTATTCTTTTACAAAAAGCTGCCCCAGGGCTTCACCTATTGCACCTTCTTCAGCATCAAGTGCACGACGCCAGCGGGGATGCTGCTCTTGTGCGCCACGTAATTTGCGGGAGTAAAAATCAAAGTTCGCGTCAGAGTAAGGCTTACTTAAATAACCGGCGAAAGTAACAACCAGGTGAAAGCTCATATAGTCTTTCAGTGTTTGTATATCAGTGCTGGCTATTACATTGTCGAGGGTTTTATAAAATTCAGGCTGCCCCACTATTACACTGTCTACATGCTTTACACCCATATCAGTAAGATATTTTGGCCAGTCTATGCCCGGAGACATATCGTGGAGGTTAGCAATAGCCATTTTATTATAGTTAGTATAAGGGTCGCGAAGGTCTGCCAGCTTGCGGGATGATTTTGCCAGCGTAGTTTCCAGGTTTACTATTGCTTTTGCTTTTTCATCTGCCTGGGCATTATCCGAGCCCATAAGCCTGAAGATGGTGGCTATATATTTGGGGTATTCATTGCGGATCTTAGTGGTACGCTCATCAGTATTAAAATAATAATCGCGGTTTGGCAGGCCCAATCCGCCCTGTGTCATATTATAGGCCTCTATATCGCTGTGTTTGGGATCTTGTGAAACACCCTCATCAAAAAACACATTTGCGCCAAATGTGTGCATATGTACGGCCTGTTCCATCACATCTGCGCGGGTTTTCATATCGGCTATTTTGGTTAGCTCTCCGCGTAAGGGTTCTATCCCGTTCTTTTCTATAGAAACAGTATCCATAGCGCTGTACCAGAAATCACCTATCTGCTGCCCGGTGCCTGTTTTGTCGCCTTTTTTAAGTGCATCTTCATTTATTTTTTGAAGCTTTACATATAGTTCATGCTGCACTAATTCTCCAATACCCCATGCGGTTTCATCAGCAGGTATCGGGTTGTTTTTCATCCACCCGTTGTTGGCATATGCTGCAAAATCATCGGCGGGTTTTACAGTAGTATCCAGATGAGCGAGAAGAATATCTTCTTTCGAAGCCTGTTTATTTGGCTGGTTGCAGGCACAGAATAAAGATGCTGCGGCGATCATGCCAATGAACTTTTTGTTCATGTGTTTTTTTATTTAGCGCCAAAGGTAGGTTGTTTTTATCTGTTCATAGTACCCCTATTGGGTGATTTTTCCAGAGTTCAAACATTGTTAGCTTTTCCGGAATCCGGGTAAAAAATACTTTACGGATACTGATTTACGGATGAAACAAGTATATTTATGTTCATAAACATACGGAACTTTTTCAAAAAGGGCAAAATATCTTTGGGAAAGCCTGATTTTACTGGAACAAGGTTGAGT
>CAIRZD010000189.1 GCA_903882965.1 uncultured Bacteroidota bacterium | reverse complement strand
AGTATAAGATTATTTAATTCTTCCGGGGTTATCTGCAATGAACGATGCCCATGTGTTTTTGTTTGCTTTTTTTTTGGTCGGGGTATTATCTTTCTTTATTGCTGCAGTTCTATGCTGGTAGTGGTGACAGAGTGCTACTGCTACTGCATCTGTTGCATCCATAAAACGTACATCTTCTACAATATTAAGTGTATGCTTTAGCATTTTCAGCACTTGTTCTTTTGTTGCATTTCCTCTGCCGGTTATAGATTGCTTTATTTTCCTCGGGGCATATTCTACCGCATGGAGGTCATTCATCATAGCAGCCGCAATGGCTACACCCTGAGCCCGGCCAAGTTTTAGCATACTTTGTACGTTCTTTCCAAAAAACGGTGCTTCAATTGCTACTGCTACAGGCTTGTGTATAGATATGAGGCTTTCCATTTTTTTATAGATTAAATGTAGCCTTTCCGCATGATCTTTATGTTTCGACAGATGTAAAACGCCCATTTCTATTAGTGATACGTTACTTTTGTTTACAGAGATAATTCCGTACCCCATTACTAAGGTGCCCGGGTCTATTCCAAGAATAATCTCGTTGTCTTTCAAAAACTATGAATTAAGTATAGTGAACAAAAATACCAAAATATGGCTTAAGTATATTGCCGGTGCAGCTATTTTATTACTGTTGCTTTGGAGTATTTATGTTCAGGTAACAAAACAGTTGGCAGGGATAAATGCTAATTTGTGGAAGCAAACCGGACCAACTGGATATTTGTTGCTGTGTATTGGCCTCATGTTTGTCAATGTTTTGTTGGAAAGTGGGAAATGGTTTTTGCTTAGTAATTCGGTAGAACCATTAAGTTATTTCAGAGCATTATGTAGTTATCTTACAGGAATGGCGTGTTCCATTATCACACCAAATCGGATTGGCGATTATCCTGGTCGCATCCTGTATTTGGGGCGTAGCAATACGTTTAGGTATGTAAATGTATCTATACTCGGGGCCATGTCTCAATTGTCTGCTATATTTCTTTTCGGGTTGGCAGGGCTTGTTTACTATAACATTGCTTTCCCTGCAATAATTGCCAAAATGGCGCTTGGACTATGCCTTGTTGGTAATATTTTTATAGCAGTTGTTTATTGGCGGTTTGAAACATGGCTTCCGGGAATGGGAAAAATTAAGTGGTTGAGGCGGTTTGCAATATATGGAAGGTTATTAAACAGGGTTACTACCCGCAAGCAAATAATAATATTGGGAGTATCTATTTTACGGTTTAGTGTTTTTACGGCACAGTATTTGTTTTTATTGGAATGGATGAATGTTAACGTGCCGTTGGCCGAAGGTTTTTTTATGGCTGCATTATTTTTTTGGGTTATGGCCGTTATACCGTCTATTGCTCTTGCAGAGCTTGGGATACGTGGAAATGTGAGTCTCTATTTGTTTCATCATTTTTCATCAAATACGGTGGGTATGCTTGCTGCAACTTCGGGTATATGGTTGCTCAATCTGGTTTTACCTTCAATTTTGGGTAGTATATTAATAATGAGGATGAGGTTATTGAATTAGATAAGCGATTATTCAATCTGGGTTAAAATGAGTAACAAAAATGAAATAATACTTAGTGTTCTTTTCCTGGTGCTTTCTGTACCCGCATTTGCGCAAAATGATTTTTGCAGTACAAGGAATACAAGTTTCAAAGATGGTGAAAAATTAATGTTCCGGGTTTATTACAATCTAAACTTTGTATGGATAAATGCGGGTAACGCTTATTTTCTCGCTGAATCAGATGAAATGAACGGGCATAAAGTTTATCATATAACCGGTGATGGAAAGACTTCAAAATCATATGAATGGGTATACAAAGTGAAGGATAAATATGAAACCTATATTGACAAAGAAACAATGCTCCCGATAAGGTTTGTAAGAAATGTAAATGAAGGGGGATTTAAAATAAACCAGGATGTAGCTTTTGATCATAAAAAGGGAAGAGCTGTATCAGGTAAAAAAACCTACGAGATGCCAAAGTGTACACAGGATGTTTTATCGGCTATTTATTTTGCGCGTAATATCGATTACAATAAATACAAGCCTGGAGATAAGATACCATTCGATATGTTTCTGGACGATAAAGTATATAATCTCTACATTAAGTATGTAGGTAAAGAAGAGATAAAAACAAAAATGGGGACATTCAAAGCTATTAAAATTGTTCCATTACTTATTGAAGGAACGATCTTCAAAGGTGGGGAAAAAATGACAGTATGGGTAAGTGATGATGCAAACCATCTTCCCTTACGGGTAGACAGCCCCATACTTGTAGGTAGCATTAAGGTAGACCTTATGGAGTACGATAATTTACGTAATCCGTTTACCAGTATGATCAGTGAAAGATAAGACTACTTAAAATAATCGCTTGTTTTTCTTTATTGATGATATGTATTCTTCAAGATCAGGGGATGGTTTTAGCCAGAGGAGCATTAGCATATAAATAGTAATGATGATAGTACTTCTTATTACAACGTCTATGAAAGTGCGAACATAGACATGGCGCGATTGGTTGAAAAAATGAGGAAAAAAATAGCCGCATATGAGTGCTATAACAGCGGCAATGGCTACCAATGCTGTGCCTTTTGAAAATGGTTGCATATCCAGTTTTTTCAAAACGAAAAAATATTTCAGAATATTGAAAAGCATAAGAATAGTTGTGGTGCTCCATGCCGCTCCGTATATGCCATAGCGAGGAACAAGAATTCGTATCAGGATATACAGCACCCCAATAAGTATCAAAGAAAGGTAGAAATTAAATTTGTAATAGTTGGCAATAGAAAGTACCTGGTCATTCATACCGGTAGCTATATTTACAATGTTGCCAATAAAAAGAATTGCAAAGACGGGTATGATCTCTGAATATCCATTTTTTATTACGGCAATAGCATTTGTAAGATTACAGCATAGTAATACTGAAATACCAACAGTGGGTATAAGAATATTAATAGATGACCTTGTGAAAATATCTTTTGCTTTTTCCATATCGTTGTCGGTAAATGCTTTTGCAAGGACAGTGAAACTGGCCGGCAACATAGCCTTTAACGGCAATTGTAAAAACGAAATGAAAAAGACCGCCACCGAATAAAGAGCAAGAGAGCTGAATCCTTTATGGTCATAAAAAGGCAGTGCAAGCGCGTCCATATAACCCATGAGTAAAATGGAAATAGTCAATAAGAAATGATACCAGGAGAAATGTATCATTTCTTTATACTCAGTTTTGGAAAAGTCTTTCAGGCCGAATGAAAAGCCAAATCCTTTTGTACGTAATGAGAGTAATAAAAAGATTAATACCGGAAGAATGTATATCAATACAGAGCCAATTACAAGGACATCAAAAACGATATAGCCAAAGCCATAAAGCAGTATCAGTATAATATTGGCTACCCGTACAACTACCTCGCGCATAAAAGCGGAAATTGCCACCTTATATTGCGACCCGAGATATTGCTCCAGTATTACCATATACATAAAAAGCAGTGTATAAAGTGGAAGCCATGCAAAGTAGCGTTGCGTAAATGGCAGGTCTTCAGGCTGAAAATGGTGTAAAATCCATGAATGGAGTAAAAAGTAACAAAGGCTAAATATGCAAGCAACAATAACCGGTAAAATGAGACATAAAGAGAGGAGTGCTTTTCTTTTCCGGTCATCATTATCAAAACGATGTATGTAAACAATTAATGTGCTGTTCAATCCCAATATTAGTATCTGGGAAAAAGTAACTGCATAATTGGTAAGATTCCTTGTGAAGCCATATTCCGGTTTTGTGAGATATTTGGTGGATATCCAAATAATGATTGCCCCAAGGATTGCCCCAAGCAGCACGACTATAGAATTTTTTGCAGATTGCCGAAAGACAATGCCCATGTTTGCAAAGGTAACTTTTGAATGGGAACCACAAAATTACATAAGTAGTAACGGGAATTTTATACTTTTGAAATATCCTGTTAGTCCCAAAGCAGCAATAAATGATAATAAAGTTAAAAAGAATTGTAAGGAAACTGAAATCCTTTGGCCCTGTAATGAAGGGGATAGCCAGTGTTACCTTTTCTCAGTTTGGAGAAGATATCATCATGTTGAAAATGCTGGAAAGGTATAAAGTAAAAAACATTACTTATTTGGATATAGGAGCAAACGAACCAATAAGTAGCAGCAATACGTATAATTTTTATTTGAGAGGCTATAGCGGAGTGCTTATAGAACCTAATATAGCTTTGTGCGAGGAACTAAAAAGCACAAGGCCCAGGGATAAGGTATTGAATTTTGGGATTGGCAACAATAATGAAACTGAGGCTGACTATTACATGTTTGGCGATAACCACACAGCGCTTAACACTTTTTCAAAAGAAGAGGCAATAAATAGTGAAAAGGAAGGAATTCCAATACAGAAAGTTATAAAATTGCCTTTGAAAGATGTCAATGATGTAATATCAGAAAACTTCACAGGTTCACCTACTATCATATCGCTTGATGTAGAAGGGCTGGATGAAATGATACTTCGAAAGTTGGATTTTGATAAACATCAACCACTGTTAATCTGCGTGGAGACAGTGAGTTTCAATATGAATAAGGAGCTTATTAAAAAGAAAAGCATTCTTGATCTTTTAATAGATAAAGGATATTTTATCTATGCTGATACCCATGTAAATACAATATTTTGCTCCCGGAAATTATTTAATAAATTGGTTGAGTAATTTTCTCTATATCTGTTCGTTTAATACAGACCGATGAAAAGTTTATATTTGCCTCAAAATAACGCTTAATGAAGAAAGCCCTGATAACAGGTATAACAGGACAAGATGGCGCTTACCTGGCTGAGCTATTACTTGGTAAAGGATATGAGGTGCACGGCATCAAACGGCGCACGTCGTTGATAAATACCGGAAGAATAGACCATTTGTATAAGGATCCACATGAAAAAAATGTAAAATTCAAATTGCATTATGGAGATCTCACAGAGTCTACCAATATCATACGAATAATACAGGAAGTGCAGCCCGATGAGATATATAATCTGGGGGCTATGAGCCATGTGCAGGTTAGCTTTGAAGAACCGGAATATGTAGCTAATACAGATGCAACAGGTACACTGCGGATATTGGAGGCTATCCGCATATTGAAACTTGAAAAAAAGACGAGAATCTACCAGGCATCAACCTCCGAACTATATGGTAAAGTACAGGCTGTGCCTCAAAACGAAAATACTCCTTTCTATCCCCGCTCACCTTATGGTGTTGCAAAGTTATATGGGTTCTGGATCACAGTAAATTATAGGGAGGCATATGGTATGTATGCCTGTAACGGTATTCTTTTTAATCATGAAAGCCCCTTACGTGGTGAAACATTTGTAACCAGGAAGATCACTCGTGGAATAGCAGAAATAATATTAGGGCTTAAGAAGAAATTATGGCTTGGAAATCTTGGTGCAAAAAGAGATTGGGGTCATGCAAAGGATTATGTGGAAGCTATGTGGCTTATGTTGCAACAACCTGAGCCGGAAGATTTTGTTATTGCAACCGGCGTCACTACTTCCGTACGTGATTTTGTAAAACTGGCATTTGCACATGCAGGTGTAGAGGTGGCATTTGAGGGTACAGGCGAAAATGAGATCGGCAAAGTTGTAAAAATACTAGCTCCGGAATGTAAGGCTAGTGTAGGCGATGTAGTTGTAGAAGTGGATAAAAGGTACTTTAGGCCTACTGAAGTAGACTTGTTGCTTGGTGATGCAACGAAAGCAAAAGAAAAGATGGGTTGGGTACCTAAGTGTACCTTAAATCAATTAGCAAAAGAGATGGTGCTGGCAGATATTGAGCATTTCCGGAAGGAGTTGCTGCTCAATCAATCCGGTTACCGAACCCTCAACCAGTATGAATAATGGAATTATCAAGTAAAATATTTGTAGCAGGGAAGGGTGGAATGGTGGGGTCCGCAATAATAAGGAGGCTAAAAAAAGAGGGCTTTTTTAATATTATTGCGCCATCGTCAAAAGAACTGGACTTGCGCAACCAGGCGCAGGTGAATACTTTTTTTGAAAATGAACACCCTGAGTATGTTTTTATTGCAGCTGCCAGAGTAGGGGGGATAATAGCAAATAGTACTTATCGTGCCGAGTTTCTTTATGACAACCTTGCGATACAATCCAATATTATTCATGCGGCTTACCAGCATAAAGCAGACAAATTATTGTTCCTGGGCAGTTCCTGCATTTACCCAAAGTATGCACCACAGCCACTAAAGGAAGAGTATTTATTGACGGGGTTATTAGAGCCGACAAACGAACCTTATGCCATTGCTAAGATAGCAGGAATAAAGCTTGTTGAAGCATACCGGGAACAGTATGGGTGTAACTTTATATCAGCCATGCCTACTAATTTATATGGCCAGGGGGATAATTATAATTTACAGAATTCGCACGTTATTCCTGCTTTGATAAGAAAGTTTCATGAGGCAAAGCAAAATGGCAGTCCTTATACAGAAATATGGGGTACGGGTACATCTATGCGTGAGTTTATGTATGTTGATGACCTTGCTGATGCATGTCTTTTCCTGATGAAAGAATACAACGACAAGTTGTTTATCAATGTTGGGTCAGGTCAGGAAGTTTCTATCAGGGATCTTGCATACCTGGTAAAAGAGATTACAGGTTTTGAAGGAGAAATAAAATTAGATGTATCAAAACCGGACGGTACTCCCCGCAAGCTTATGGACACTTCGAGGTTGCATGCTTTGGGATGGAGGCATAAGACAAACCTTAAAGAAGGACTCGCGATGGCTTATTCATACTTTCAAAAAGAGATCACAGAAAAAAAATTCTAGGCATTCTCTTTTCCTAATTTTACTTTTATCCGGTATAAAAATTTCCCGAAATTACTTTCCAATAGGTAATGGAGAGTAATTAATCGCCAGCCCCACAGGGTTTGTTTGAAAGATTTTCCGTAATATTTACGATACTGGGTATAAGATTCTTTCATAGCATCTACATACCTGTTTGAGCTAATACCCGTCGGGTCGAAGGTTGCCAGTGGATAATCAATAAATGCAAATTTTTCATCCGCTATCCGGCATAGGAAATCATAATCCATTGCCATCTTTAGATTTATATCAAATAACCCGTATTTGTCATACAGTTCTTTTCTAATATACATTGTTGGGTGAAGTGTCCCCCGCATACCCCTGTAGAGCTTGTCTCTTTCAAACGGCTTACCAATAGCCACCCATATGCCGCCACGAAGGAGATTTAATTTGCCATGGCACCATTTAATGGAGGTCTCATTTTCAAAAACCGCGGATACTTTTTCCAGTACAGTTTCATCATAAAGTTTATCCCCGGAGTTTAGATGGGTTGTAATATCCCCCGTAACTTTAAGAATGCCCTTATTAAAAGCATCAGATATGCCTTTATCGCGCTCACATATCCATTTTCTATATGAGGGTTGCAGATTAGTTTCAAGGTAATTTTTAATATCTGGTTTTGAAGATCCGTCGATAATTATATGCTCAAAAGGCTTTACTAACTGTTTGTCTACTGTTGCACAGGTTTCTTTCAGTTCCTCAAGGTTATTAAAACAAATTGTAATGATGGATATACGGCACATACTGGCAAAGTAAATAAATTTATAGATTTATTGAGGTGTATCGCGGCTCTATGGAAAAATAAAAATAATTTCGCTGAACTTATTTAAGGTACTATATCGAAATATTAAATTTAATGTTTACCTAAAGGATTTTAGCAGATTTCTGAATTAAATACTACTTTTAAAACTTAAAATTATATAAACGCAAGTAAGCATTATTATGTCTGAAACACTTGGGATGCTTTGTGATAAACTTACGATAATAAAGCTAAAGCAATATCATTCTGAAGATCCTGCACGTATAGAAAGCCTTGCAAGCCAGGAGAAAACATTACAGGAAGAAATTGACAGCTTTGTTTTATTGGCTGTGAACGGAGGTATTCCAATCGAGAAATTAGCCTTTGCATCAAATAAAGTATACAAAAAGGAAGGAAACTTTATACAAGATGTCATCGGAACAATAGGGAAAGTTTTTTCCCAATTAGCGGATGTAAATTGCAGGCTATGGCACGAACAGGAAAAAGTATACGAGTTTGAAAAAGTACCGGTCGCAGAAAAAGATATTGTAGTTAAACAATTAGCTCATCTTAACCTGGAAAGGAATAAATGTATAGATGAGATAGACCGTCAATTTGTTGATATATTAAAAAAGAAGCAATAGTATGCATATTAAAAAGAGAACTACCTGTAGGGTTTGCGGATCGTCTTCATTGACGAAGGTTATAGATATTGGGAACCAGTATTTGCAAGGATCATTTATAAAACCCGGAAAAGAACAACCTTCTACCAGGAAGATACCCTGCACATTGTATAGATGCAATCCACAAGCAGATGAAAATGCATGCGGCTTGCTGCAGATGGAGCATTCTGTACCACCCGAAATTTTATATGCAGCTTATTGGTATCGTTCAGGCACTAACGCTACAATGCGGAATCATTTAAAAGGCATTGTTGATTCGGTAATAGAATTGACTTCCAAGCCTCATGCAAGGGTACTGGATATTGGTTGTAATGATGGTACATTGCTGGGGAATTATCCTAAAGAATTTAAGAAATACGGAGTAGATCCATCTGATATTGCAAAAGAAATTGCAGATAAAGCGACCACTGTAGTAAAAGATATTTTCCCTTCTATAGAATTGTTCAACGTACTTGGCGATCATAAACTCGATATCATCACATCAATAGCCATGTTTTATGATCTCGAAAAACCGGTTGAGTTTGTAAAGGGAATAAAGCAGATATTATCAGATGATGGTATCTGGGTGTTTGAAATGTCATACATGCCACAAATGTTACAACTTGACTCTTATGATACTATTTGCCATGAACATCTTGAGTACTATAGCCTTGCAGTAATAGAAAATATACTGAAAAGGGCCGGCATGAAAGTTTTTAAGATATCCCTTAACGATAGTAATGGTGGTAGCATCCGTTGTTATGCAACGCACGACAATAATGTTTCTTACCATACAAATGAAAACTCCAAATTCTTAGACGAGATCAGGCAATCTGAATTTGATATGGAGCTTGATACGGATAAGCCTTACCTTGCTTTCCAGGAGCGGATTAATAAACTCAAAGTTGAGTTATATGAAACGCTGAAACAACTCAAGTTTAAAGGCAAACGTATTCATATTTACGGCGCATCAACAAAAGGTAACACTATCCTGCAGTGGTGCGATATTGATAAAGAGTTTATTGATTTTGCAGCAGAAAGAAACCCGGATAAATACGGCGCCAGAACTTTGGGCACAGATATTCCAATCATCAGCGAAGCTGAATCACGTGCCATGAAACCGGATTATTATCTTGTACTTCCATGGCATTTTAAAAAGGAATTCCTGGAGCGGGAAAAAGAAACGATCGATAATGGAACTGGCTTTATTTTCCCATTACCAAAGCTGGAAGTGATCACCAAGGAGAGTATGCAAAAGAAATGAAAACGGCAATTATTTTTGGCGCTAACGGACAAGATGGGTACTACCTCAACGAATTATTAAAACGTGAAGGCGTCAATGTAATTGGAATATCGAGATCAGGAAATTGGCTGCATACAGATATCAGTAGTTACGAAGATGTAAAAACAATAATCAAAAAACATAGTCCTGATTATATTTTTCATCTTGCTGCCAATTCAACCACACGTCATGATGTGCTGTTTGAAAATCACGATACGATCAGTACCGGTACATTTAATGTTTTAGAAGCCGTGAAACTATTTTCACCGCATACGAAAGTATTTTTGTCAGGTAGCGGATTACAATTTAAAAATACGGGTACCCCAATCAAGGAAACAGATGAGTTTGATGCGACCAGCCCATATGCTGTAAGCAGAATTCAATCAGTATATGCTGCACGCTACTATCGGTCATTAGGCATACAAGCATATTTCGGATATTTCTTCAACCACGAAAGCCCACTACGTCCTGAGCGGCATATGAGCAAAAAGATAGCTTGCGCAGTACAACGCATAGCCGCAGGGAGTAATGAAAAAATAGAGATTGGCGATATCTCAGTTAAGAAAGAATGGACATTTGCCGGCGATGTTGTGAACGGGATATATACTTTAATAAAACAAGACAATGTATTTGAAGCTACTATAGGGTCAGGGTTAGCATACTCTATTGAAGAATGGCTTGTGGAATGCTTCCGGCTGATCGGGAAGAACTGGAAAGATTTTGTAATTGAAAAAGATAATTTCGTATCAGAATATAAAGTGCTTGTAGCAGATCCATCAACCATATTTTCTTTAGGGTGGCAACCTGAAGTTTCTTTTGCATCACTTGCTAAAATGATGGTCGAATATACATGAATATTCCCTTGAAGATATTGCTGGTGCATTTGCATTCCAATGGCGATTGTCTTTATGCAACTACAGTGGCCCGCCAAATAAAAAATGACTATCCGGGCTGCCACCTTACCTGGGCCATTGCCTCATTCTGTAAGTCAGTTATTTACAATAATCCTTTCGTAGATACTATCTGGGAGATACCGGGTGTAAATAAAGACAATAGTACTGAGATACACAGGAGGCTTAAAAAAGAAGTATTAGCCCAAAAAAGAAACGGTGAATATGACGAAGTGTTTTTCACACAGCTTATAGACGATAACCTGGCCAATTATGATGGCTGTATTCGTTCCGGGATATTTAGGGGATATAACAAACCAATTACAGTATCAATAACTCCGGTACTACGTTTAAGAGAAGAGGAAATAGCAAAAGCTGCAAATTTTGCTGTACAGCATGATCTTGCAAAATATAAAAATGTTATTCTTTTTGAATTTGCACCTCAAAGCGCACAACTGACAATAACTCCCGCCAACGCTATTGAAATTGCAAATAAGATAGTACAGAATGAAAGCACGGCCATTATTCTATCTTCGGCAAATAGGATAGATAGTGCCGATGAAAAAATAATTGATGGTAGTCTTTTAACATTACGCGAAACAGCTGCACTTACACATTATTGCACATTATTACTAGGATGTTCCAGTGGCATTAGTTGGATATCTACATCCGAAGCAGGTAAGTTACTGCCTATGATTCAGATCATAGACCCATATTCTCCATGGGTAAACCCAATGTCGCGCGATTTCGAACGTTTTGGGCTGCCTACAGAAATGCTCATAGAAATATATGACAATGTGCATGATAAGGTGATCAGTTGCATGGAGGAGGTATTAACAGTGAGCTTTTCATCAGCCAGAAAAAAATTCTATGCTCCTTTACCATTGCATTTTATAGGTACCAGCCGGGGTATCTACAACATGCTATGTTTTTTGCAGTTTAAAGCGATAATAAGACATATCCGTATAAATGTGAGTGTTTTTGGCTGGAACCCTTTACTAATCAAAGCGATATTCTTAGGTTTTATTACCGCGCCATTTAAATTAGCAAGCAATATTATCAGGAAACATCTGCTACATAAAAAAAGTAAGTAAAGACTATCCTTAACGGATACAAAATATTTATTCCTTAATTACTTTTTTATAGATCATTTGACCGTCAAATTCAATCCTGAAGATGTACATACCCAGAGGTAAATTATCCAGGTCAAATTTTGTAATCGCCCCATTTATTTTCTGCGCAGATATAATTTGCCCTACTTCATTTATCAATTGAATATTTCCTTTGCTTGGCGTATATGGCAATTGAACAGCAACGTAATTATGTGACGGATCAGGATAAACCAGGATCGCATCTGGCGAAATAATGTTAATAATTCCTAGCGAATTCACGGTAAGTAAAGCTACGCTGGTGCTATCCGAACAAAAGCTGTTTGATATTAAACACCTGTATTTCGATGAATTTAAAGATGATGATACGCCTGTAAAAGTCAACGTGTCTGTTGTAACGCCGCTATATGGTGGCACATTAACCAGGTTAACAAAGCCGCTTATCCCCTCTTCCTGCCATTGATAGGATGGAGAAGACATAGTAGTAGTTACGAAAAGTTTTGTGTTACTGTCAACAATTGTGGTAGTATTTGCAGGTTGCACCGTAACGATACCACATACAACGGAGTCTCCATAATGTACTGCCTCACTATCGCTTAATACACGATCATATATCATAACATCATCGATCAAACCGGTAAAATAATACGGATAACCATGAATTGCATCATAAATATCCATCCCTATAGAAAGGCTGTCTGTGGTGGCACCTATAGGGGTACCCGGTCCGGAAACACTGTCTTTCAAGACTCCATTGACAAAAATTTTCCAGGAAATACTATCGTAGGTAATAACTACTTTGTACCACGAAAAATCCACTACTGCAGGGCTGTATATCCAGCTGGAAGAAGAAGCAGGAGCATTAGTGCCGGCACAACCGAAAAATAATTCTTCTGTTGTATCAAGTGTATAACAATCATTAAAACGGTTATCATCAAAATACATAGCCCAGTTGCCGATATGTGTTTCAAATCCACGGGCAATTATTGTATTCCCCTGGCAAAGACCTGTATAAAAGCCTTCAGAATAAAAAGTTGCGCAGATAGTATATTTTGTAAAATTAAAAGTCGGGGAATAAGGGACGGTGATACTACTATTGGTTCCGTTAAAATAATAAGCCGTATTCGATACGCCTGAAATTCCTGCTGCAGGTATAATATTATTTGCATTCCCGTTATTGCCGTGGCCAGATACATCGTTTGTTGTGCCATTCATATCCCAATGTGCAACAAGGCCCACGGTGTCTTGAGCATAGCTGCGAATAGTGCTCAACATTAGTATAAGGATCATAAACATACGGAACTTTTTCAAAAAGGGCAAAATATCTTTGGGAAAGCCTGATTTTACTGGAACAAGGTTGAGTTTTTCCAGAAAATATCTTTTTGCAGGTCAGGCGGTTTAGGCT
>CAIRZD010000188.1 GCA_903882965.1 uncultured Bacteroidota bacterium | reverse complement strand
GCTTTAACTTCGGTAGAATAGCATGAATGTATCATATTTTCGCTTTTAGTTGCCCATTCAAGATTCGAAAGACAGTTATTTATTTTGCTTTTATCTTTGTGGTTGACTTCAGGTTTTTGATTAGGATTTTCTAAAAAGGTTAGGGCAACTAATCGATGTACTCGCATTTTTCGTTTTATGCCATCATCGTGTACAATTTGTACAAGACAGTATCCATTACTGAAATGCGATTTTAATACTTTTTGCGATTTCTGCCGACGAATATTTCCTGCCGTAGATGCTTCATACTTTTTAAAATTTGGTATAACTTTCCACTGTTCTTGCTGTTCTTGCTGTTCTTGCTGTTCTAGACTATCCATCCCTGTATACTTAGGGTATACATTTTAGTTCGGGAATACTCACCCTAAGGGACGAACCTGAGAGGCCACTTACTCGAGGCTAAACGAAAACGAGCAATCACTTTTTGCTATAAATTCATCAATATTGATATTTCTCTTTTTCTTATAATTTAAAGAAACACATTCCTTGCATTTATTTAAGCAACCATCCTTATAGTGTTTATGCTTTTGGAATTCATCTAAAGGTTTTTCTTTTTGGCATTCTTTACATTTTTTTAACATATCCATAGTTCGTTCTATTTTATGTATTTTTTATATTTCTAATATTAGAAAGAAATATGGCGACAATTCATAGCGCGAAACCTCATAGCGCGAAACCAACAATTCATAGCGTGAGACCACTAGTTGCACAATTTATGAAGTTCAAGGAATCGAAAAAATATCCATTGCCTGAAATTATTTATAAAGAGTTTGGGATTGAAAAGCCTGATACCTATAACGGTGTCAATGAATATCTCAAGGATTTTGAGAGGACAAAATGTCTGCCAGGCGATTCGCCAGTTCCAGAAATTAGGCTACCGGCACCAGGAGGTCTCCGAACATTAGGCGACTTGACTCTTCCTATTGAAGTTGAATCTGCACCCACAAATCATGATATCTTGGCCATTCCTGACATAGACATGGCACCTTTGTGCTCACAAATTCCTACGATAGATGAAAGCGACCCTTTACATTCTCAAGAGACGATCGTACCGTTGGTTGATTCCACAGAATCCAGCGAGACCAAAATCCAGGAGTCAGTATACCAGATAGAGTCCAGTCCTCAGTAGGTTTATGCCGTTTTAAGTACGCCTCTTTATGAAGATCGGCAAGAACTCTGCTCCTTTTGAAATACCTGGTATAATCATTGTATCCTGTGGCCCCAAAGGAAATTTTATGGTCTCTCCCTTGACTATCACGTAGATAAACATCGTATTTTTTATCTTCATTGGTACTCTTTTCTAATCGTAGTACTTTCATTTATAACCTGTTTCTAATTAATCCTTCTTTTTAAAAATTGGTGGTCTTCCTGCTCTACTTCTACGACCTGGACCTTCTGTGCTTACATAATCAGCAACAGAAAAAGAAGAAGAAACGCCAATATCACTGCTTTCAACTTCACTAGGATTCTGCTCAACTTGTCCACGATTTGCCAATAACAATTCTTCAATTCGTTGCTGACCTGGTACGGGGCCTTCTTCCTCTCTTTTGAGTCGTCGAGAAAGTAATACTTTGCTTTTTTGTGTGCGACTTAATGTGCCAAAAGCAAGTTGAGATGCGGAAGCATCCTTTACTGGGGCTACAGCTCCTTCTGCCGTACGAACAGGAAAGTCTGGCCGTTCACGGGTTGGTAGCGATGCCGCAACTTGGCCTTCTAGAAGATTTGTCAGATTGGAAGGATCCTTAAGTGCCTTGCCTATATCTTTGTATTTTACCTCTTCAAGATATTTGTGAATATGTTCCTCAGAAAATCCTTTTTCTTTTAATGTTTGAATCTTACGGCGTTGATTATCTTCAGCGACATTTTCAAAATATTCCATAACGCTTTCTTTGCTTCGGTCGAAATAACGATAGTGCTCGGGTTCAGGCCAATATTTTGCTGTCTGGTCAATCGATTGCTGTCTGTCGGCAAGATTCAAAGCATAATGTAAACTGTCTTCCGTCTTGAATTCATGAGTGCCAAGGCCCGTTCCAGCACCTGCCGAATGTCCTACAGTCGATTTAAAAACACCTGGTTCAGATCGAGGACTATTATATTCAGTCACGAATGCTGTTTTCTTGGGCTTTCGCACAACATGCCCCGTATCGGTAAAATGTGAAACACCATTTGGTGCTGAAACAACTTCTGTTATGTATCCACCAAGATTTCCAGCTTGTCGGCCTTTTGTTCCGTGCGGGACGAATCCTGGTAGCGATAGTACATTGTGAGTTGTGTAAGGTCCCTGAACTTGACTTAATGCTTGGGGGATACTCATAGTCTACTGTCTTTCTATTAGTAGAAAAATAAATTATCAAGAAGAGCATGACCAGTCAATGGAGGTCTCTCTCGCAGCATTTTCGGTACGGGATTCGGTAAAAGGGTTGTTGCAACTTCTCTGACTTTCGGTACTTTCGCTACGCTTGTTGCTTTCTTAGGGGCAACAACCTCTTCTTCACTACTGCTTTCTTCTACTTCTGCTTCTGCTTCTGCTTCTGCAGCGACCTTCTCGGCTTTGCCTTGCTGGACTGCGACCGCTTTCTGACTACTCATCAAGCTTTCTACACGGCTCATGAACCCATTCATATCATCTTTCGTCATATAATCAACCTTTTTCTTTTTATGACTCGCTTTTATTTTGGTCGGTAGTACGACTGGCTCAGCAGGTTTATGCTCTGTTTGTGTCATGAGTTTTTTCTTCTCTTCCTTCTCTTTTTGCAAACCCTCGCGCCGTTCTTGTAATTTCTTAAGAGCATTCTCTGTTGCGATTTTTTGCTTTTCTGTTCTTGGCTTTTTAGGAGCAGCGACAAGAAAGTTCGGATCGCTTACCTCCATCTTTCCCCAATATCTACCAAGACCATAGAAAAAAATGCGCTGGGGACTTTACAAAAATCTCCAACACATTTTTATTCAAAACATACTATTTTGCGTGTCTAGCGTACAGCGCTGACATTTGTGCCATGGCCATGGCATGACTGATAGGATTCTTGGAATATTTCTTTCCGTTTAAATCCACGACCCAATATAAATTTCTGAGTGGTGCTCGGACCAGGTGATATGGCATGTCGACTGCTTCGACTGCTTCTACTATAGGTTAAAATATTCTCGACCCCCACTTCACTTGTCTTGATGCTACATAAATCCGGCTCAGCGCACTTGTCTGGTCTGTATCAGGAGCGACTTGTTGTACCCAATCTACACCATTTAGAGTAATAAAGTTCGCTTCAGTTCCTACTACTTGAAAGCAGTATCCATTCCAAGTTATACTGGTAAGACGATTTTGTGGAACAAATGGCATCGCTTCACAAAACGTCCAGTCGTTATACCCATTTCGTGAATATAGAGCAACACTAGCAGTAGTGAAAAAGTTTTTACCGACAGCAATCCATATATCACCATTATAGGCGATAGCCTCTAGAGTAAAATTATTTAGTGTTGGAGTATCTGTCGATGCATCTGGAGTCCAAGTTAGGCCATAATCTGTAGAATAAACTAAACAAGCAACTGCCGTTGATTGTTGTAATACACTGCTGAGAGTAGCAACGATTGTAGCATTAGCCGACCCACTAGCGACCGCTATGCCTGAAATAGGAATGTTCGCGTAGTCCGGAGAAGGTAATGGTGAACTTAATCGCCAACCCAAGCCGTCATTATAATTAAAGGCAAAACCAGCAGACCCTTGAACTATTCCACCTATCATATTCAGGCTTACATTTCCAGCTGGATACATACTATCACAACCACAATAACCAACCACTCCAATTGGAAAAGGTGATACTGCAGCCCAATTTAAACCATCATACGAAACATAACATGCGGTTGATAATGCGGAACCATACCACGCACCTCCTGCAGCGTGATAATTCAATGCGTTAATAACAACACTAGGAAGAGTATATGTAGACCATGTTATTCCATTTGCCGACTTGTAAAATATAGTGTCTGTATTATTAAAATTAATACTTATCAGGAAATAGGTACCATTATATTTCAAATCCGCGACCTTAGTATCCCCAAGCGTAGAATCACCTAAAAGTGCTGTAAAAACAGTGTCTGATCTTAAACAATCGCCGTAGTATGAGCGAACCACTAAATTAACAGGACCAGCGCCTCCAACAGGGTCTGTTACAAGCGCAACCAGATTTTGAACACCGACAGAGTTTGCGACCTGTGATGTATAACTAACGACTTTACTCGTTGGGTCGTATTGTAATACAGCGCTTCCAGTTCCAGGATTAATATTATCTATATAGAGCCCTGCGCCAAGTATATCTGTCGTAATATTATTTCCTATAATCGTTGTATTAGGCAAAGTTGTATGATTACCAAGTCCTACAATTATTGTATTAGCACCATCAGCAAGACTACCAGTTCCTATTATTGTTGTATTTCTAGCAGTCGCAATAGAACTATAGCCTACAACCGTAGTCGCCTCATCATACGCTTTGGCTGCTCTTCCAATAGCGATAGAACCTCCTCCATTTACGGTTGTTTCAGCATCTAAACCAATACAAACCGTATTTTGACTCGTATTTGTATTTCCTAAAGAAATCGGGTCGAGTTGTGCCACCCAGACACCTTCTAGTCCAACAATATACGCCCCATCGACTTCAGCGGGAATATCACCGCCACCCTGGCCACTCCGCGGATATGCTCCTAGCCAATACGGGTATGTTGTTGGTGCGAATGACATGCTTCTTTCTACTATAATAAACTTTTAAAAAAATTATTATAATAATATTTGATCGGGTAAGTCCCTTAGGGAAACATCTATTTGATAAAAGTCCAGGTAAAAGTTGTATTGTAATCATATACATTTGATACTCCTAATATAAGTGTTGTTCCGCTTGTCAGCGTCTGGTTTATTCTACACCTTATAATATCACCTACCATGAGTTCTACTGTTCCAGTAACAGTCTGACCATATCCAGTTGCTGATGGAATTGTTATAGTATTTGTTAACAATATTTGATCTCCACCACGATTTAAGTTTATAGATGTTCCTTTTGTTGTAGTCGCCAACCAAACGGCAGTCCCAGCCGAATTTGTTGTCGAAAATTCCAATTGATATATACCTGCTTTGACGACTGTAAAATCCGTTGAACTTCCCGTATGAGTTATAAGGGCTGTATCAGACCATGACGTAGATGTATCATACGTGATAAAATTATCTCCGCTATTACCTGTCTGATTAGCAGACTTATACCATTGACCTACCAAGACATTTGTTATAGCAGTTATGGCAGAACCTGATGAACTAAATGTAATAGACGCATTCGGTGAGGTAATATTTAACATGGGAATGCTGACAGCCAGAACAGGACTTACAGGATTAATTGTATTGACAGCAATTGTCGTAGGTACATTGATATTTATGTTTTGCCCTGATGTGCCTACTGTTAATTGACTTGATGCGATTGTAATAGCATTTGATAAACTGTTTAGAGTTGTGACACCCGTGGCAACAGGATTCGCCCACAAAAGAGAATTACCTGTTGTATTAGCAGTTAAAACTTGATTTGCTGACCCAGAAGAATTGAGTGCGTCTCTGATTATAGTCGGTCTGATACTTGCGACGACTAGATTCGTAGCGACATCCGCGGTTATTGCCGATCCAGATGTGCCAAGAGTTATTGTCGCTGTTGGTGATGTTATATCTAGTTTAGGAATACCTACCTTACCCAATGTGGTATAAGGGCTAATCGTGCTAATACTTGCTGTCGGCACATTCATATCAAAGGCTCCTAGACCTCCTGTTGTCATATTTGCTGCAACGATTGTGGAGACTTGAAGCGTGACAGGATACACAGAACCTTGTGAAATTCGTACCGTATTTGGCACAATATTATCTATAGCTGTATTATTTGAAAATAGAAATGTGGTACCCGCTTTTACATATCCTTCGCCAAAGAGATTTCCATAACTTATAAAATCACCCTGTACTACAACAGATGTTGTGCTAAATGTTATAGGAAAGTCTGAGATGATTCCATAACCCGTTTCTAAAGCTATGTTGCCTTGAAAATTAATATTATCAGTTGCTGGGCTTGTACCGACAGAAATGATTGTTGATACTAATATTGTTGAAAAGACATTCGCATTTTTCTCTATATACTGTAAAGTATTTAATGTCATATTACTACAGTCTAAACTTGATACATTTGTATAATTCGAACCATTAGGAGTTATTTGATTTGTGTAAAGAGTTGTGCCATCAGCAATCGATGTTCCATTTAGCGATCCGCCATTAATAAAAACACCTGCTTGAGCACTCAAAGTTGCAGCAACACCTGATGCTATGTTTATGACACCTGTTGTTGTTAATAATTGAATTCCGAGACCTAAACCTGAAAGAAGATTCACTGCTCCTGGTACATACGCTAAAGATCCCACAGCTCCAGCACTAATTGTAGTCGTCGCCGATTCTAAAGAGATTCTAGAAAGAGCTAAGGGTGTTTCACCAGCGAGAGCACTATTTGCCACAAGTTTAATCAATCCACCTTCATTTAAATTACCCTGTATATCATTACCAGAATCAGCAGTGATTGATACATATCCATACTGGCCATTTGTCGTGTAAAGACTTAATGTTGCTGGAGCTAAAACATCAATGCCTCTATTATTGCTCAGATTCATTTCAAATCCAGAGTTTATATCAAAAATTCCTGACGCTGTCTGAACAATCGAAGCACCTTTAACATTTGTCAAAAGATTATTCGACCCAAGTGTTAGACCATTAGGATCGCCAGGAAATCCACGAACTGGATAATTACTGAGAGTTGTATATATAGACCAATTCGAAAGATTTGATGTATTTCCTACTGTATTTATTAATGAATCATTAAAATAAAGATTCGAACCTAAATTAGACACTGTTAAATATCCAGTAGAAACTCCATTATCTGCCGACACAAGCGATAAAGATTTAGCTAGTGTTGAAATAGTTGAAAGCCAGGGTGTTTGAATTGTTGAAGCTTTAAGGGTTGAGACCGATAGATAATTGAAAGAACCAGTACCGCTATTAAAATAATTAAATGATCCTGTAGCACCAATTATATAATTGGCTCGAATTGTTGATACTGTTAATGAAGAGACTGATAGAAAATTAAACGTTCCAGTTGTTCCACGAATAGAATTAGTTTGAATTGTTGAAACGGTTATGGTTGAACCAGTGTAATTGTCGACGTTCTTAAGGTCATATTCATTAAATTCAACGCCCAAGGGATTTGAAACTGGAAAGAGCGACCAATCAGCAACGTTCGAAGTATTGGATTCTGTAGAAATAACGGCTCCGTTAAAATATAATGCCCTATCTGATACCTCTATAAGATTATTTGTGTTATCAACACTATCTCTAATATCAATTTTACCGCTTGTTATGTCAATATTGAAAGTTGATAGATTTTCTGTTAAAACTGTTGTTGTTGATATAGTTTGCGCATAAACTATATTTGTACTTAGCAGGTTGTGATTTGAAAGATTTATATCACCACCAGCAGGTATCTTCCACCATGGCTGTACATATTGTCCTGGCCAAAATGGAAGACCTGTATCTCGTGCATTTGCCCACGACATTCTGACTGCCTCTCTATCTAGTCGTCTCTATAATAAAATGCGAGTTCTAAATTCACTTGCGCATTATCTGGGAGAATAAAGGGCTGATTAGCGTCATCAAACATAGTTATGCTGATTTCATAAATTTCGGCTGCAACCTTCATGAGCCAATTTGACATCAAGACTGTGTAATTAATAACACCAAGAGCGGGAGCATTGCTCGGGACAACCGCTAAGAGATTGTGTTGGTTTGCCGATCCTAGTGATGAACCCGCAATAATATTGGCATAAAGATAGACACACTGCGAATAGACTAAATTGGGGAATGAATTGGGATATACAGGATTCGCATATCGTATGGCATAATTTGTTAATAGAGCAAATGGATTGGTTGGAGTAGTGGGCAGACCATATCCACATCGTAGAGCCATAGTATAACCTGGCACAACCTGGTAAGGAAACGTAGCGACTAAAGATGCCCCACCAGGCCACGCAGGTCCTGTAAAGAGAGGCTGTGGGGCATTTTGCCAAATTGGGTCATTATAACCTGCTGGGCAATAAAAAGAACCTACTCCTGCGCCCGTAAAGGTTATCTGGTTTGTTGTCGTGTTAAAAGCAAAAAGTATATCATTCTGAATAAAATATGGGTTCAGTGTGGCAGGATCAGCGGAAGCGCAAGAAGTATTTAACAATGCTACAAGTGCTGTAGGATTCGGCAGATATTGAATTGTTGGAATGTTGTAAGGTGCCACTGCCAAAGGAGAAGCGCAATCCTGAGGCAGAAGACGAACATTGTGTAGATATGCTAATGTTGGCATGGTTGTCGCCGTTGGTAATTTATAATACCAAAAAACTAAAGAATACACGGGAATGCTTATACCGATAGGAGCATTTGGAATTGTTGCTCTCAGAAGTTGTGTTCGCTTGACACCCAAAATAGGCGTCGCATAGTTTGCTTGAAATCCGCTAAACGTTCCGTTGTTTGCCATGGCTGGGTCATCTGACGAGTTCAGAAAAACACGATCTGGCTGATTGACTCGTGATTTGTACATGTTAGGATGCGACATGATTGCTTTCTCTCTATGCTATCTAATTATAAAAAAGTAAAACCTATTTCTAAATTGACTATGGCTGAATCGGGCAACACAAAGGGTTCGCCCGTGTCTGTCTGTAAAATAATCTGTATATCATAAATGTCTTTAACAATTTTTGTAAGAGGATTTGATATAAGATTGCTAAAGAATGTTATACCGAGTGTGGGCGAGTTCATCGGCACGGTTGCGAGAAGATTTGGAGCGCCTTGCGAATTATAACCAGACCCACCAATAATATTACAATAAATTGAGCAATTCGCCGAATAAACTAAATCAGCAAATGTATTTGCTATATTAATCGTTGTATCATTGTTTGTTGTTCCTAGAGGTAGCCCTAATATGTATGATGGCAGAGGTCGCACATTATTGAAATATTGATAAATGCTATAATAGGTACCTGTATAAGAAAATCCTAGTCGCATATTCAGAGTTCTACCCTGCTTATAAGGTTGTCCAGCAATACCTAAAATATCAAATGGATTGCCAGATTGTGCCTTGAGGATTTGCGCGG
>CAIRZD010000187.1 GCA_903882965.1 uncultured Bacteroidota bacterium | reverse complement strand
TATGATTATTGATGACCCGCATTCTGAGCAAGAGGCGAGACTCGCTCAGGGAGATCCGACTGTATTTGATTCTGTTTTTGAATGGTATACATCTGGCCCGCGTCAGCGTTTGCAACCTGGGGGCCGAATAGTAATTGTCATGACTCGTTGGTCAGACAAAGACTTAACGGGAAAGATATTAAGGAATGCAGCTGGTGAAGACTGGGAGGTAATTGAGTTACCTGCGATTATGCCGTCAGGAAATCCTTTATGGCCGGAGTTTTGGCCGTTAAAAGAATTGATGTCGGTTAAAGAAGAAATTGGTATATATAAGTGGAACGCTCAGTACCAACAACAACCGACCGGCGAGGAGGGGGCTATTATAAAGAGGGAATCGTGGAAGAGATGGAAAGCGGATCGACCACCTCCTTGTGATTTTATTATTCAGAGTTGGGATACGGCTTTTACTAAGTCGGAGCGGGCGGACTATTCTGCGTGTACGACTTGGGGTGTGTTTAGTTTGAACGAAGATCCAACGGATAAGAATATTATTTTGTTGGATGCGTATAGGGATAAGTTGGAATTTCCTGAATTAAAGAAGGCAGCGCTGGAGGGATATAAGGAATGGCAACCTGATGCTTTTATTGTTGAGGCAAAAGCTGCTGGTGCTCCGCTTGTTTTTGAATTAAGATCTATGGGAATACCCGTATCGGAGTACACTCCTACCCGTGGGAATGATAAGTTTGTACGTTTAAATAGCGTAGCGGATTTGTTTAATTCTGGAAAAGTATGGGCGCCGGATACGAGATGGGCGGATGAAGTCATTGAAGAGATGGCAAGATTTCCTAATGCGGAGCATGATGACTTTGTGGATAGTTCAAGTCAGGCTTTGATTAGATTTAGACAGGGTGGGTTCTTAAGACTTCCTAGTGATGAGGAAGAAGAGCCTCAATATTTTAGACGTAAGAAAGCATATTATTAAGGTGAACTATGTTAGATAAAGCATTGTATTCAAACGTTCCTCAACTTAATACGGTTGAGCCTGATATAGAAATAGAAATTGAAGATCCAGAGGAGTTATCTGGATTAGACGGAATAGCTATAGAGATGGGGACAGAGGTTGTTCTGTCGGATGATTTCGATGCTAACTTAGCTGAAGAGATGGATGAGGGTGAGCTTCAATCTTTGGCGGGTAAGTTAATTGAAGAAGTGGATGAGGATGTCCATTCCCGCAAGGACTGGGCTGAAACATATGTCAAAGGTCTTGAAGTATTGGGGATGAAATATGAAGAAAGAACGGAACCTTGGAACGGGGCTTGTGGTGTTTTCAGCACGGTTCTTACAGAAGCTGCCATTCGTTTCCAGGCAGAGACGATTACTGAAACGTTTCCTGCGGCTGGCCCGGTAAAGACGGAGATCATGGGGGCGATTGACCGACTAAAGTTGGAAGCATCGCAAAGAGTTCAGAATCATATGAACTATTACCTGGTAGAAAAAATGCCAGAGTATAGGCCAGAGCATGAAAGGCTTTTGCTTAATTTGGGACTGATTGGATCTGCGTTTAAAAAAGTTTACCCAGACTTAAATTTGGGGAGACCTGTATCTATGTATGTAGGTGCAGAAGATTTAATCATGCCGTACGGCTCAAGTGGGGTCATGCACTGCGAGCGGGTCACTCATATGATGAGAAAGACCAAAAATGAGATACATAAATTACAAGTAATAGGGTTTTATAGAGACATAGACCTGGGTGAGCCTGTTCATATACCCACGGATATAGAGAAAAAGAAAGCCGATGAAGCTGGATACTCTATAACGGATGACGATAGATACCATTTGGCAGAGATTCACGTTGATTATGTGATGCCTGGAGATGAGGATGAGAACGAAATAGCAAAACCTTATGTTATTACGATTGAAAGAGGGTCAAGAAAGGTACTATCTATCCGTAGAAACTGGGAAAAAGGGGACAAAAAGTACCTTAAAAGGCAACATTTTGTTCAATATACCTATATTCCTGGCTTTGGAGCCTATGGATTTGGTCTTATTAACTTAATTGGTGGGTATGCTAGGGCTGGCACGATGATTATTCGCCAATTGGTGGATGCTGGATCTCTTGCTAACTTGCCTGGGGGTTTAAAAGCCCGTGGTTTGAGGGTAAAAGGGGACGATACGCCAATTGCTCCTGGAGAATTTAGGGATGTAGACGTTCCTGGGGGTTCAATTAAGGACAACATAATGACGTTGCCTTATAAAGAACCTAGCCAAACATTGGCTGGACTATTAGCCAGTATTACAGACGAAGCACGAAAGCTTGGTTCTATAGCTGACATGAATATTAGCGATATGTCGGCTAATGCCCCTGTCGGAACCACTTTGGCTCTATTGGAAAGACAGCTTAAGACTATGTCTGCGGTACAGGCTAGGGTTCACTACTCCATGAAGCAGGAATTTAAACTGCTTAAGCCAATGATTCGTGACTTTGCTCCAAAGGATTATGAGTATGATCCAGAAAAAGCGGATAAAAGCGCAAAGCAAAGTGATTATGATTTAGTTGAGGTCATACCAGTAAGCGATCCCAATAGTTCTACGATGGCGCAAAGGCTTATGCAGTATCAAGCTGCTATGCAAATGGCTCAGCAAGCGCCCCAGATTTATAATCTTCCCAAGTTACATAGACAGATGTTAGATGTAATTGGAATACCCAACGCCGAGGACATTGTTCCAACCGAAGACGATCAAAAACCAAGAGATCCAATCTCGGAGAACATGGCTTTCTTAAAAGGAAAGCCTACCAAAGCGTTCATGTACCAAGATCACGATGCGCATATTTCAATCCATCAAGCAATGATGCAAGATCCTTTGCTTCAAGCGCAAATTGGTCAAAGCCCAATGGGGCAACAGATGGGTTCAGCTATCATGGCTCATATATCTGAACATCTAGCTTTCCAGTATAGGAATAAGATTCAACAACAATTAGGCGCTACGTTGCCTGACCCAGATGTTGATATGCCTAAAGAATTGGAAGTTCAAATATCTCAACTTACGGCTCAAGCTGCGCAACAAGTTCTACAGCAAAGTAAAGGTCAGGCTGCTCAACAGCAAGCCCAACAGCAACAGCAAGATCCTGTTATTCAAATGCAACAACAGGAACTTAAAATTGCACAGATGGATGCACAGACCAGGGCGCAAAAAGTTCAGGGAGATTTACAAATCAAACAAGCTGAGTTGCAGATTAAATCTCAACAGGCTCAACAAAAAGCCGGGCCTAATCCGCAGATTGAAGAGCAAGCAAAGATTGCTGAGACACAACAAAATCTTCAGACTGCTGCACAACAACATCAGCAAAGTTTGACCCAGCAAGAGCAAGAGCATCAGTTAAATTTAAAAATGCTACAACAAAAGCATGAACAAAGTTTGGCTGAACAGCAACAGATGGCACGGATGAGGGCATCGCAAGAAATGCAACGTATGCAAATTGCAGAAAACTCTGCAAAGCTAATGGATGAAATTCGCAAACGTCAAGCGCAACAGCAATCTAAAAAGCCAGAACCTAAGAAGGATAAATGATGGAACATAAGATACTTGAACATCTATTGGTAAAGATTAAACAAATTGAAGACCAATATGCAGTTGCATTGTCTGGCAAAAGTGCTAGGGACTATGCAGAGTATTCTGAAATGTGCGGTATTTTTAGAGGTCTATCCCTTTGTAAAGGGGAGATAGACACCATGATGAGCCGCTTTAAGGAAGACGAAGACAACGAATAACGAAGTGAACCGATATGGCGGGGGCGTATCGGTAAGCTATTTTGTAGCCCCCTGCGGAGGAAAATTATGGACTTTAATGTTCAAGCCGTAGACTTGTCTGGCATTCTTAATAAGAAAGCAGAGGACAAAGCTACTCAACTTCCCGAACCTAAAACGTTCCATTTGCTGACGGTGTTGCCTGAAGTAGATGAAAAGTTTGAAGGCGAAGGCGAGTTAATCAAAGCATCACAGACCATGCACTTTGAAGAGGTACTTACACCAGTATTGTTCGTAGTGAAAATGGGGCCTGATGCATATAAAGATGAAACCAGATTTCCATCTGGGCCATCATGCAAAGTCGGTGACTTTGTTATTGTCCGTCCCAATACTGGTACACGGATCAAAATACACGGCAAAGAATTTCGCTTGATCAAAGACGATCAAGTAGAAGCTATTGTGCAAGATCCCCGTGGCATTCAACGAGCAGCATAAGGAGTAATCATGGCAACTGAACAAAGAACATTTCAATTCCCAGATGAAATAGAGGAAAAAGTGGATGAAACTCCAGAACTCGAAATCATTGATGATGCGCCTGTGGTAGACCAGGGACGCAAACCTGCGGACGAACCACCTAAAGAATTTTCTGAAGATGAGTTGGAAACATACAACGATTCTGTAAAGAAAAGAATTAAGCACTTTACCAAGGGATATCACGATGAGCGCCGGGCAAAAGAAGCGGCTTTCCGTGAAAAAGAAGAGGCTTTAAGGCTGGCTCAATCCGTAGTAGAGGAGAACAAAAAACTTAAAGGTTCATTAAGTCAAGGACAAACCGCTCTCTTAGAACAAGCCAAGAAAGTTGTAGATAATGAGATACAAGCCGCCAAAAATAAGTACAAGTCTGCTTATGAGTTGGGTGACTCTGATGCCTTAGCTGAGGCACAAAGTGAACTAACTGCGGTAACAATTAAGGCGGAAAGGTTACATAATTTTAAACCAGCCCCTTTACAAGAAGAAAAAAATGAGGTACAAACGCAAGTAACGCAACCACAGCAGCTAGACCGAAAGGCGGAGGCTTGGAAAGAAAAGAATAATTGGTTCGGTTCAGATCGGCGCATGACAAGTTATGCGCTTGCCATACATGAGGAACTTACGCAGGATGAGCGATTAAATCCATCAAGCGATGAGTACTACCGAAGAATTGATTCTGAAATGCGTACTAGGTTCCCAGATGCTTTTGAAAGCGATACTGAAGTGGATGCATCTCCTCCACCAAAGAAGTCGATAGTAGCACCTGCGACTAGAAGTACAGCGTCTAAAAAAATCGTACTTACTACAAGTCAGGTAAATATTGCTAAAAGGCTTGGTGTCTCATTAGAGGACTATGCCCGTCAGGTTGCTAAACAAAGATCAGGAGCTTAATTATGTCAGAACAAAATCGTAAACCTAGAGAAGTTGAAACCCGTGCAGTAATGCAAAGACCAGATGCCTGGAGACCTCCAGAGCAGTTACCGATGCCGGATCCCCGTCCTGGATGGGAGCACAGATATATCCGCATTAGTATGGTTGGAAGCTCTGATCCTAAGAATATTTCTATGCGTTTGCGTGAAGGTTATGAGCCTTGCAAGTCAGAGGAGTATCCTGAGCTGATGATGCACGAAGTACAAGACGGAAGGTTTAAAGGTGGTATTGAAATAGGTGGACTTTTGTTATGCAGAATTCCAGCGGAGTTTGTTAAGCAGGCGTCAGATTACTACGCTAAGCAAAACCAGGCTCAAATGGAATCTGTAGACAATAGTTTCATGCGTAATAGTGACCCAAGGATGCCTCTATTTAAAGATAGGCGCTCCGAGGTAACATTCGGTAAAAATTAATTTTTGGAGATTTAAATGGCATATCCTATCATTCCCGCAGCTTATGGCCTAAAGCCAGTAAGCTTAGCTGGTGGTAGAGTGTTTTCTGGTTCTACCAGACTCATTCCTATCGCTTCCAACTATGGATACAACTTGTTTGACGGTGACGTTGTCACTGCAAGCGGTGGATCTTTAGTCGTTACAACTCTTGGCGCAGCATCGTCCCCTGTTGCCGGTACTATTGGTGTTTTTGTTGGCGCTCAATACGTCAACTCAATGAGCCAAACAGTTCGTGCACAGTATTACCCAGCTAACACAATCACAAATACACTTTACGGGCCTAACAGCTTGCAAGGTTATGTTGTGGATGATCCTTACGCTGTATTCCAAGCTGCTGTGCTCACACAAGGTACATCTTCTGT
>CAIRZD010000186.1 GCA_903882965.1 uncultured Bacteroidota bacterium | reverse complement strand
TCCTGACGCTGTAGTTTCACAAATATAAATAAAGAATCGAAATTTGCTAAAAATACTTATTAAAAGAGGTTAATAAACCCAAAAGGTCAAAAAGAGGTCTGCATTCCGGATTTAAGGCTTTGGAGTCTGAATAATACCCCCGGCTATTACATCATCACCTTCGTAAAACACGGCAGACTGCCCCGGGGCTATACTGCTTACTGCATGTGCGAAATCAACCTGCACACCACCGGGTATATTGGTTAAAATACTCGACATGCCGGGGTCCCTATACCGTATTTTGGTAATAGCTTCCATTCCATCGGGTATTTTATCATATTTTATCATATTGATGCCCCGTACTTCCATTTCACTTTTTTGAAGTTCATGAGCCTCGCCAAGTATTACCGTATTGCTATCCGGTAGGATATTAGTTACAAACATAGGTTTGCCAAATGCAATATCCAGCCCTTTTCTCTGTCCAATAGTATAAAAAGGATATCCGTTATGCTTGCCTACTACTGTGCCATCTGCCAGCACAAAGTCACCCCCGCTCACTCTTTCTTCAAGCCCGTTTACATTTCTTTTCAGAAATCCTCGATAATCATTGTCGGGCACAAAGCATATTTCATAGCTTTCTGCTTTTTTGGCAAGCTCCTCATAACCCATGTCGTGTGCTATCTGCCGCACTTCGGTCTTTAAAAGATCTCCTAAGGGGTAAATACTACGTGCAAGACAATCCTGTCCCAACCCCCAAAGCACATAGCTCTGGTCTTTGGTAAGGTCTTTGGCTTTAGACAGCACATGCCGGTTATTTTCCTCCCGCACCTTTACATAGTGGCCGGTAGCTATATAGTCGCAGTTTAGGGCATTTGCGCGCTTCAGCAATGCGGCCCATTTTATATGGGTATTGCATAAAACACAGGGGTTAGGTGTACGCCCGGCTATATATTCTTCTATAAAATTATTTACAACATAATCCCCGAACTCTTCCCTTATATCCAGTACGTAATGTGGAAATCCATGCTCCACTGCAGCTTTTCTGGCATCATTGAATGAGTCGAGGTTGCAGCAGCCGGTCTCTTTTTTGCCGCCACCTGCCGATGCATAATCCCATGTCTTCATGGTAATACCCACTACTTCGTATCCCTGCTCATGAAGCATAAGTGCACTGACGGTACTATCTATACCGCCACTCATTGCCACTAAAACCTTACCTTTTTTACTCATAACAAATATTCCGGGTGCAAAGGTACGAATAACCAAAGAATAGGGGATTTGATGTGCTTATAGGCTTATAGCCAGACTTTGGTCAGTCGTTTTTCACTTTTGGTACTTTATTTTTGCAAAATGGCATATAAACGTAAAACATGGCAGGAAAAACTGCATAATGGCCATCCCTGGAAAGTAGAGGTGGTGGATAAGAAATTTGCTGATATACCCGAGGGCGCTAGCATGCTGGTTGCCACTCCGGAGATCGTGGATGCCTATATCCGGAATATCCCTGTAGGTACACAAACAACCCTGCAGCAAATGAGAAAAGACCTTGCAGCTGAGTATAACGCACAATATTGCTGTCCCATAACATCAGGGATATTTCTGCGCATAGTGGCAGAAGCTGCTTATGAAGAATACAAGGCAGGCAAGCCATTGAAAAAACTAACACCTTTCTGGCGAATTATAGATAATAAAACACCGATGGCTAAAAAACTCACATTTGGTAATGAGTTTATCAAGAAACAGCGAGCGATTGAAGGATTACCGGCGTAAAAGGATAGGCGCAGCATGTAAATAACTTACCGCCTTTTAGTTACAATAAATGAAATCATAAACATACGGAACTTTTTCAAAAAGGGCAAAATATTTTTGGGAAAGCCTGATTTTACTGGAACAAGGTTGAGTTTTTCCAGAAAATATCTTTTTGCAGGTCAGGCGGTTTAGGCTTTACCCTAAATACAATTGGCTGTATTTGGTTGCATACATACTCTATGGTAAGGTAGTAGGT
>CAIRZD010000185.1 GCA_903882965.1 uncultured Bacteroidota bacterium | reverse complement strand
TCCCGCTGTTACACCGGTTACAACCCCAGCGCTTACAGTAGCATTCGCATTGCTCGCGCTCCATGCGCCACCGCTTACAGCATCTGTCAATGTTATATTTGATCCCGTATTTACACTCGATGGCCCTGTGATCGTTCCTGCTGATGTTGTATTATTTACTGTTACAACCATAGTAGCACTTGCACTGCCACAACCATTTGTAACTGTATATGATATAGTTGCAGTACCTGCTGATACACCTGTGACTATTCCGCTCTCGCTCCCCACACTCGCACTACCATTGCTGGAGCGCCATACACCACCAACTGTTCCATCAGATAAGTTAGTTGTCGCACCAACACACACTGTTGCCGCGCCACTTATACTACCCGCATTCGGCAATGGATTCACTGTAACTATTGCCGTTGTATATCCGCCGGACACCGTATAAGTAACTGTTGCAGTTCCTGACAAAACACCGGTAACTACACCACTGCTATTGACGGTAGCGGTTGTACCGCTAATGCTCCATGTGCCATTCGTGGTTGTTTCATTTAAAGCAACTGTACTACCGGCACAAACTGCTGTACTACCTGTTATAAAACCTAAAGGATCATTCAGAAATACAGAAACGGTATTGGATGTATAAGAAAAATTAGTCACTGCCAGGTCTGGCTTGCCATCTCCGTCTATATCTCCTATAGCAACACCAAAAGGTTCACTTCCTGTTGCAAAGGTAACTTGTGAGGCGAATGAGCTTGAGGTAATACTTCCAATGCTGCTCATATTGCGTAATACAGATACGCTATTGTAACCAAAATTAGTTACAGCAAGGTCGGGTTTGCCATCCCCGTCTATATCTCCTATAACTACACTAGTGGGACTTGCACTTATGAAGGTAACCTGTGTGGCAAATGAGCCAGAGGTAATGCTTCCACTGCTACTTGTATTGCGCAGTACGGATACGGTATTAGAACTATTATTGGTCACCACCAGGTCCGGCTTGCCATCTCCGTCTATATCCCCTATGGCTAAACTATAAGGGTGGGTTCCCGTTGCAAAGGTAACCTGCGTTGCAAATGAACTTGTCGTAATACTGCCACTGCTGCTCGTGTTCCGCAGCACAGATACATTATTGGAACCTTCATTAGCCACAGCCACGTCGGGCTTGCCATCCCCGTCTATATCTGCTATGGCTACGCTATAAGGATAGCTTCCTGTTGCAAAACTGACCGCCGTGGCAAATGAACTGGTCGTTATGCCCCCGATGCTGCTTGTATTGCGTAATACTGATACGTTACTGGAACCAAAATTAGCCACCACAAGATCGGCCTTACCATCCCCATCTATATCACCTATGGCTACATTAAAGGGTTCACTTCCAGTACCAAAGCTGACCGCCGTGGCAAATGAACTGGTTGTTATGCCCCCGATGCTGCTTGTATTGCGCAATACGGATACAGTATTGGAACCAAAACTAGTGACCGCAAGGTCCGGCTTCCCATCCCCATCTATATCTCCTATGGCTACACTAGTAGAATTATATCCTGTTGCAAAACTGACTGGCGCAGCAAACGAACCGCTTGTAATGCTCCCGCTGCTGCTCGTATTGAAATATACGGAAACATTATTGGACGCTTCATTAACAACTACAAGGTCTGGCTTGCCATCCCCGTCTATATCTCCTATGGCTACACCATGGGGGCTACTTCCTGTTGCAAAGGTAACCCCGGCATTGAAATTCAGCACATCGGGTACATAGGCGCTGTTATTATAGGTGGGCAGGAATGGATAATCGGAATACCTTGTCAATGCACATGCTGCATTAAGCACCGATACCGCGGTATAAGTCGCACCCGATGGAACGGTAACTGTTAATGAATTGCTGCTGGCGGAGGATACGCTCGCCTGCGTAGCGCCAAAGAAAACAATATCATCTGCGGCGGTAGTATTAAAGTTTGTTCCGGTTATAGTAACAACAGAGCCAGGATAACCCATTATCGGGCTTACTGAAGTAACCATAGGCGTTCCGTTAACAGTTATAACTGCTGTAGCTGCTGTAGTGCCGCAACCATTGGTTACTGCATAAGATATGCTTGCCGTGCCCGCCAGTACGCCCGTTACATTTCCCGAACTATCCACAGTTGCTACCGCGCTATTGCTACTACTCCATACGCCGCCTGTTGCGGTATCGGTTAAAACTATAGGTGAGCCTATGCAAACACTCGATAACCCATTAATCACACCCGCGCTTAATCCGTATGGACACGAAACGGTAAATGTATCACCCACGGCAAAACTCCATACCCCATAACTGTTTTGCGTTCTGACCATCAGGCTATGCAAACCGGAAGGCAAACCAACCGTACTGGCATTTCTAATCGTATCTACGGAATCAGCAGCAGTAAATGATGGCGTAATTATAGTCCCATTACCTACTCCCGGATCTGTATCATAAAAATATTCTGCTTTTACAATTTGAGGCACAGTGCTTGCAGGATGGGTACTAATGTAAAAATTTCTGCTGTAGTACAAGCTCCACACACCGGAAGTATTTTGTACACGTATACTTAAGGTGTGAAAGCCCGGATTTAACCCAACGGTCGTCAGATTGACATTAAAATCAACCGAATCAGCGGCAGACATCGTAATAGCAGTACCATTACCCACTCCCGGATCATTATCATAAAAGTATTCAGCATTGCTCAGTGACTGTGCAAATACCGAAGTACTGCACAAAATGGCAATAACCATTATTCTATATATCTTTTTCATTTAGTTAAATATTAAAATAACAGTGATTAATGTTGTTGTCTTGCTTTAAAATGAACGTTTATCGGACTATCGAGGGTAACAGTAGTAGGTGCGGTCAAAAGCGTCATTTGAGGAATAGCTGCCGCGCCGGTAAAATTCATCATCGGTGAACTGCCGCCAAATATACCTATATCAGTGCCGTCCGTTGCTCCGTTATGCCCGCTACAGCTAGGCAGCAATTGCCAATTGGAAGACAAAGATGATGGATTAGTCCAATAAATTAATCCGTTGACAAACGGAGATGAAGTAGTATCTAAGTTGCCGCTACCAATGTCATAAGAACCTATTGGATAACTAACTGGGCCAGCAGTATAAACCAGGAGATTATTTGTAAAATTAGAATATCCGGCTGAACCAACTGAGCTAAAATTCAGGAACACATTATTTGTGATAGTAGCATAAGTTCCAATAAAATAAGAAAGAGCACCGCCTGGGCCGCCGGTGTTCCCTACTACCATATTATGATCAAATAATAATCCCGGCGCTGATGCATACCCAGATCCATAACTGTCTCCTGGAAACCCTTCAATTACATTATTATTTACAATACCACTGCTACAGCCAACAAAAGATCCCCCGAATAAAGAAAAAACAATATTATCCAATACACAATTTTCTATTGTCCAGTTAACAGGCCCCATAGCTATAAACCCTCCTGTTGAAAAATTATTGCATCGACTAATGAAAACATTCGTAACTGAATTTGCAGTAAAATTTATATTGGTAAAATTTATCCCTATTATATTACTTCCCGAAGCAGTAGACGATACAGTAGTATCTAATACAATGGTAGAAATGGTAGTACTGAGATTTATAGAACTATCCGCATAACCTGCACCAATAATAGTGATCTTTTTTTGCACTATAAAGGTACCGTAATCTGTTGGCGAACCATACACGTACAATGTATCACCAGGGTTCGCTGCGACGTATGCATTTGCCAGACTAGTGAATTGCGCTACTGTGCCATAATTACAAACCGTTAAAACGGCTGCATTGGATAACTTGCAGCAAAACACAGAAATTGTTACAATAATAACTTTCAATAAACTTTTCATAACCTATAGTTTTTTATTGAGTTAAGAATGATTAATAGAATTTCGATAACTATTTATTATTTTTTTTTTAAATGTA
>CAIRZD010000184.1 GCA_903882965.1 uncultured Bacteroidota bacterium | reverse complement strand
GCTAAATATTCATTGCAATAAGCAAATTATTTTAGTATATTCATCATACTAAAATCATACACATGGATCATTTGCTTGTAGAGTATGATTATTATAGCGAGCGGATAAATCCGCAATGTAACGCTGCCTTCCAGGCAAGAGTCAAAAACCTCTATAAAGAATATAGGATACACATTATATGCCAGATCAGGGTGCGGGTTGATAATAAAAAGATCAAAGCACAACTCTGGATCTTAGATACTGCATCACAACCATGGTTTCATGACATCGAAATGAGAGAAATAATTTCACAACGGCTTCTGGATAAATTTAAGTTTAGTGTAGATAATTATTAGTCATTATTACCTACTAGTGCTATCCTTCAAATAGTTGCAGTTTATTCAGGTTGCGGTACAGGCCCTCTTCGATGTTTATCAGCTCATGATGTGTGCCGCTTTCTTTCACTTTGCCATCTTCAAGCACTATTATCTTATCGGCATTACGAATGGTAGAAAGACGATGAGCAATAACAAAAGAAGTACGGTTATGCATAAGGTTTTGCAATGCTTCCTGTACCAGCGATTCAGATTCTGAATCAAGTGAACTGGTAGCCTCATCAAGCAACAAAATAACCGGATCTTTTAAGATAGCTCTTGCAATAGCTACCCTTTGCCGCTGTCCACCTGAAAGCTTTATACCGCGCTCACCAACTACCGTTTCATAACCTTCCGGGAAACCGGTAATAAAATCATGTGCATTGGCTTTACGCGCCGCGGCCTTTACATCATCAAGAGTTGCATCAGGCTTTCCGTAGGCGATATTTTCGAATATGGTGCCACCAAATAACATTATATCCTGTGGCACCAATGCCATTTGCCGACGCAATTGCGTGAGCGGTATAGATGATGCATCCCTGCCATCAAACAATATTTTTCCTTTGCCTGGCTCATAAAACCGGAGTAACAATGAGACGATCGTGCTCTTACCCGCGCCACTTGGCCCTACAATGGCTATTTGCCGGCCGCTTTCGGCTTCTATACTTATATCTTTAAGCACTTCTGTTTCTTTGCGGGAAGGATAACTGAACCCTATTTGTTGTAACGAAACATTGCCGCTTAACTTATATTCATTTTGCAGCACAACCTGTGATGGCGAAACGTTTTCTGTAGTTTCTTTCAGCAGTTCACGTACACGCTGCGTGGCGCCAAGTGTCTTTTGAAGTTGTGTATACAGCTCAGCAAAGCCTGCCATTGTGCCCCCGACAAAAGCTGTATAAACAACAAAAGAAGTAAGATTGCCAAAAGATAATTGCCCATGCTGCATTAACCCCGCACCGTACCATATCACTAAAACTATTGCGCCAAATACGCTGAAGAGCATAAAGGAAGTAAACAAGCCGCGAAACTGGCCATTCTTTACTGCCAACCTTACTACATTACTGATACTCTTGTTATAGCGATTGATCTCATACCACTCGTTTGAAAATGCTTTTACATTGCTGATACCCTGCAATGTTTCCTGAACAACAGTACCTGACTCTGCAAGCTGGTCTTGCGCCTGGCGCGAAAGCTTCCGGATGAATTTACTGAATACCAGTGCTATCACTATTATAACCGGCACAACAGAAAGCATAAGCAACGTCATTTTAGGGCTAATAACCAATATCAGACCTATACCAATGACCAGCACAAGTATTCCTCTCAGAATCTCAGCCAACACGCTGGTTACGGCATCCTGTATCTGTGATACATCGGCTGTAATGCGGCTTGAAAGCTCTCCCACCCTGCGTTGTGCGAAAAAATCCATTGGCATCATCAGCATATGCCGGTATATATCTTTTCGCATATCCGCAACAGCATGCTCACCAACATAAGTAAATAAGTATATCCGCAAAAACGAAAATACCATCTGCACACTCAGCACAGCTATCATTATCAATGCTATGGTGCCGGGAGTGTAAGCAAACGGCCCTTTCATAACACCATTAGCGCTATCGATCAGCTTTTGCAAAAAATAAGGAAATGCCATTGTTGTGCCACTTGATAGTGCAATAAACACAAGCCCGGTAATAAATACCCCTCTATAAGGCCGAACGTACTTGAATATTACAAGCGCCTCTCTTACAGACTCCTTACTTATTTTTACCTTCGGCGATTCTTCCCTGTTCGTATCTCTTGGTCTTGCCATATTTTAATCCTGAGTATAAAGTGCTGCAAAGTTATGTCAGGTTGCTTCGCGATCATTATTTTTTCGGTAAATGCTTGTGTTTGGTCGGTAAGTCTTTATGAAACGTACTATTCTTATCATAGATTTGCTGCATTACAATCTCTATGACAGCAAAACGTAATTCGGCCCTTGGATTTATATTTATCACGCTATTAATAGACGTGATAGGCATTGGTATAATCATACCTGTGATACCCGGTCTTATACAGCAACTTACCGGTGCCGACATACCAAAAGCAGCAACATATGGCAGCTTTCTCACTTTCGCATATGCTATTATGCAATTTATATGCTCTCCCATTATGGGGGCGTTAAGTGACCGTTTTGGAAGGCGGCCGGTATTATTACTTTCTTTATTAGGGCTTGGAATAGATTATTTTGTGCAGGCACTATCCCCTACACTGGCATTATTGTTCATTGGCCGTATTGTAGCCGGTATGGCCGGAGCCAGCTTTACCACTGCTACCGCTTATATAGCAGATATCAGCACACCAGAAAAACGGGGGCAAAACTTTGGGATGATTGGGGCAGCATTTGGGCTGGGCTTTATCATAGGGCCCGTTATAGGTAGCCTATGTAGTATATGGGGCAAACATTATGGAATATCAGGTAATTTTGATTGGTCGGTAAGGCTGCCATTCATTGTTGCCGGATGCTTTAGTCTCATGAATGTTGTATTTGGGTATTTTGTGCTGCCCGAATCACTTGACAAAGATCATCGCCGCCCATTCCAATGGAAACGTGCGCATCCTATAAGCCCGTTAAGAAACCTGAAAAAATATCCAATAGTAGCGGGGCTTTCCATCTCCTTGTTCCTGATATACCTTGCGGGAAATGCAGTACAATCAAACTGGAACTATTACACCATTTATAAATTCGACTGGAGTAAAACTATGGTGGGCATCTCCTTATCAGTAGTTGGGTTATTGGTATCGTTGGTTCAGGGCCTGCTTATCCGCAAGACCACCCCGCTACTTGGCGAGAAGAATTCTGTGTATGTGGGTTTGTCTTTTTATTTCGTAGGCATGATACTATTTGCATTTGCCACTCAAGGATGGATGATGTTTGCATTCCTGGTTCCTTACTGCCTGGGAGGCATAGGCGGCCCGGTGTTACAGGGCATTATATCAAACCAGGTGCCTAATAATGCGCAGGGAGAGTTGCAAGGCGCTCTTACCAGCCTTATTAGTATTACTTCTTTCCTTGGCCCACTTATAATGAACAATTTATTCTCGTGGTTTACCGGCAAAAATGCGCCATTCATTTTTCCGGGTATGCCGTTTATTCTGGGTGCAATAATGATCTTTGCAGCAATACTACTCGCCATACCCTCTTTAAGGCATTACCATAAAAGTACACAGGACGTAACTGCATAACTGGTTATCCATTTCAAAGAGAGCAAAATATTATGCATGCCTATTCCATCAAGGTTGAATAATTAACAACCTTGTAAGTAGTTGTAGTATCCAACTGAAAGTAATGGCTATTAATTTGCCCGGCACTGCGTTTTTCAAAACTACCAAGCAGAGTATCTTTAGCAATAGTATCCGTGGTTTTTATTTGGCCAATTGGCAAGAAAATAAAAGTGCGCTGAGGCATTTCGCCTTTTAGTTTAGAAATATAAATACTCTCTACCGGGGCCGCCCAATTCATGATCAATTCTGAGTCTATTTGTGCAACCGGCTCGGGAATAATAATTTTAGTGAGGTGCTTATCCTTCATCCTGTCGTTTATCTTCTCCAGTATTACTAACCGGTTAGTATACGGGAATGCAGCATTGTAAATATCTCCAAGACGCAGCAAGTAAATAATGGCAAACAAAGCTAAGCCATAGCTCATCTTCAATTTCGGCAGTATGTAATAGACAAATGGTGCACAGCTAATAATAACCAATGGCATATACTCACTTTCCATATAAGCCCGGGAAGAAACATCCCGGAATGTGATACAAGTAAGTACTAAATAACCCGACACAAATAATAGTGTCCAAATAAATAACAGATATTTTTTCTCAGCTAACAACCCAAGGATACCTGCGGTAAAAATCAACGAAAAGAGTTTGTACTGATGAATGCAACTGCGCAGAAAAAAATGCAACTGCGGTGAGGTGAGAATCGTTTTTATCTTTTTAAACTGGAATTGTGTCACCATTTCTATCTTACTGCTATCATAACCGTGGTGCATACCCTGGTTAAATTTTATGTAAGAAAGTAGTAGCAGAAATATAGAAAAGATCACTGACTGCACTTTGGAATAAGGCCAGGTACTGGCATCTAGCATAAAGAAAAGCCACATATACACAGCTGCAAGCATCACTAAAGGATGTGTCCATATAGCGAAGAAAAAGGAAAGGATAAATAATAAAGAGGTAGTAAATAATTTTTTCGTTTTTGCAGCCACAAAAGAATTTACTGCAAAAACAAGCAGCAGCCATGTTATTCCCTGGTGGACTTCATTATTTGGCCAGTAATAAGTATCACTAACAAACAGGGTAAAATACAGACCCAATAAAACAGCAAGTCCATAATTTCTGAACGTGCAAACAAGCAAGAAAGATGCTACCAGGTAGAAAAGATAAAATGATATAGAATACAATATCATTAACCATTGTAGCGATAAATGCAATTTGGCGCCTATAAGCGGAAGTACTTGTGAAATAAAAGAACCATAACGATGTTCTTCTATCCAGAAATGACCGTTATTTATTATCCGGAATAATACGTGAGGGGCGTCTATATATAACATTCTTTCTTTATAAAAAAACCCCGCGCCAATTAATAGTGCAAATAATAAAACGGGGGTAACCCAAGCAATATACTTTAACGATGTATTGCTGGGAATATGCTTTTGGTAAGACATTTGTGTAAATATAAAAATTAATTACTCATCCATGATTTATTTACATTTGAAAAATAAAGGGTCAAAAAAATTGTTTACTTTACATTTACATTAAATTTATACTATATTGCGTTCTTTTTACGCTTAAAATTAATACCCCAAATTGTTGCAACTACACAATATGAAGCGAATACATTTTATTACAATACTGTTATTTCTGCTCTTGTTAAGTTCGGTGGCACAGGCACAGGAAAGAGGATATGGGTTAGGCACTAATGACGAAAGAAATCCTAATGCTATTGCCTCGGGCCGCATTGGAGCTGGGGGCATAGTAAGGGGCCGCAACAGATGGTTTGAAAATAATTTGAGGTACGGCAGAAAAAGCGATGGCACACTACCCTTCACACCCGGCATTACTGAATTAGGTGTAAAACTTGGTGGAAATATCCAGCAAATGGCACACTCCCCATTTGAGAAACAATTCAGTATTGGTTTGGTTGGAGGAGTACACTATAGAAGGTATTGGAGAATAACGGGAGTCAAGGTTGAACTACTTGGCAGCTCCGCACATTATACCTCAAACGAACCAGCCGCATACAATGCTACTACCCACCCCACAGATAGTGTAACCAAAAGCTCTTTCAGAGCACTATATGTGTCTCTGCCGGCACTAGGGCTCATCAGGGCATATAAGAATATTTACCTTGAGCTTGGCCCGCAATATACCTATATGGTATCCTATGCCGATAAGAATGGTGCTTTTTCGAAAATATACAAACGCAGCGATATCTTCTACAGGTCTGAGTTTTCAGGTATAATAGGTGCCGAAGCACGTATCTCCCATAAATTCAAAGTCGATCTTCGTTATATCAAAGGCCTTACGGACGTAAATAACAGCGTTTATCCCAAAGCCTATTTGCAATGGAATATAAACTCTGTACAGGCTACTGCAATGTACCGGTTAAATTAAACAGCGAAATAAATAAGGCATAATTTTTGTTGCCTATATTTGTAAAAAAACACACTCATATGAAACACACACTCTTACTTACTGTAGTATCAACTGCTCTATTATTCACAACCCATGCAAATGCCCAGATACCAGGTGTATCAAAAGTAACTAAAGCATTGCCTAAAGTAGATCTGGGCGTAAAACTTGGCGCCAATTTCCAGCAGCTAAGTGGTAACCTCTCCAAGCAATACAACGGAGGCGTTGTAGGCGGTATTTTTGTCGGCTTGCATAAAAACAGGATGGGCGTTCAGGCAGAAGCATTGATTAAAACAGTAAAATATGATGTAAGCGGGACGATTACCAATGCCAGAACCAATTCTGTAAATACAATAGCACTCGATGTACCCGTATTATTTGAGTACAAACTTTTCTGGCATATTTGGGCACAGGCAGGGCCGCAATTCACTTCTTTACTTTCAGCTAAGAATGGCAGCAAGGATGTAAAAAGCGACTTAAATACCACTGATTTTGCAGGTGTCATCGGTCTCGAAGCACACTTACCAATGAAATTAAACATTGGTGTTCGTTACATCTACGGCTTTGTCGATATCAATAAAGAATCCGCTACCGGTATTTCAGATGCAATGAGAAACCGCACCATACAGGCATATCTAGGTTTCAGATTCTTATAACTTTCTAAAATTGTAATTGCTCTATATATCCCCGCTCATTTTGCGGGGATTTTTTTTGCATTGGGCTAATTAGCTTACATGTGTAAGATAATTTTTTAGTTCGTCAGTCATGTGTGCTACTTTACGGGCCTCATAATCAAAGCATACCATGCCTGTTTTGGCATGTGCAATGTCTGTTGGGTTATCATTTCTTATCGTAGTGATATGATATAAAAGATCAAATGTGCGCTCCATTATTTCTTCAGCATATATCTGTATGGTTAGTGCATCGCCATAAAATGCCTCTCCCCTGTATGCGATCATTACATCAGCCATT
>CAIRZD010000183.1 GCA_903882965.1 uncultured Bacteroidota bacterium | reverse complement strand
TATAAGTATAAGCGCGACAGTAAAAAACTTCACCAAACCTTTTAAATTCATGGGTTATTGTTAAAATTAGTCTATATAATAAATTGAAAATTCCCGCCCGCACAGCTTCGCTTTTCGGCTAACCGTTTCGGCACAAGGGCTGCAAAGATATGATTTAATATAAAAAAATAAAGCCCCCCATTAAATTTTAAATTATTTCCATTTTAATGTCCCCAAATCCCTTTCATATAATAAATATGTCGAGTATGATTTTTTCTTCCAGGCAAGAAAGGATCTTCACTCATGTATGCTTATTCACCTAATTGCCACCACCCACAAAAAATAAAATCATACAAATCAAAAAAATCATTCAAAATCATAGTTCAGACAGATTCCTTACTTTTACTATATAAGATACCTCATGAAAAGGTTACTGCTCATACTGCTATTTATCCCATTTTGTGCTCATTCACAAATTATTACTACGGTTGTTGGTAATGGGACATGGGGATATACAGGAGATAGTGGTCTTGCAATAAATGCAGAAATAGAATACCCAGTAGGCCTCAATTTAGATGATTCTGGTAATTTATTGATCTGTCAACGTGTTGCGGTTCGTAAAGTGGATAAATTAACAGGTATAATTTCCACTATCGCAGGTAGCGATACGGCATCTTCTGCTGGTGGAGGTGGGGATGGTGGCTTTGCCATTTCCGCATTTCTTGATGAGCCATATGCAATATGTACAGATGTTGAAGGTAATTATTATATTGCAGATACTTGGTATAGCGAAGTTAGATGGATAAATATAAACACGGGTATTATTGACACATTTGCGGGTAACAGAACAGAAGCCACTTCTGGTGATGGAGGACCTGCCAAAAGCGCAGAATTAGATGATGTTTTTAGTATTTGTTTTGACACTGGTCAGCATTATCTATATATATCAACTGAATTTGGCCATATGATTCGAAGAGTCGATATGTTAACGGATACTATTATGGCTTTCGCAGGTACAGGTGTAAATGGTTATAGCGGAGATGGTGGACCTGCAATCAATGCAACATTTAGTCGTGTACAGGGAATTTGCTTTGATCACAGTGGCAACTTATATATTGGAGATTGGGATAATGCCCGTATTAGAAGAGTAGATGTGATTACTGACATAGTAACAACGATAGCAGGTAACGGTATAAGTGGCTATTCAGGTGATGGGGGTTTAGCTATCAATGCAATGGTAAATAGACCAACTGAAATTTGTTTTGATAAATGTGACAATCTCTATTTTTCAGATCAAAACAATAATCGTGTAAGAAGAATTGATCATATTACTGGCGTTATTACTACAATAGCCGGTAATGGTGTAGCTGGTTTTGTTGGTGATAGCAGCCTTGCAGTAAATGCAGAATTAAATAACCCTACAGGTGTTTGCATAGATAGTGTGGGTAATTTATATATCGGAGATTATAATAATCAACGCGTGCGCAAAGTCACAATATTTAATCCTTTTATTAATATTTCCACAACTCCCGGAGATACTATATGTACCGGCTCACAAGTCACAATTCAGGCTACCTTAGCAGGTGGTGGCTCTACCCCTTCATTTCAATGGGTTCTTAATGGTACTGCCATGAGCGCCACTACCAGCAGCAGTTACAGCTACACACCTGCAAACGGTGATTCCATCAGTTGCATACTCACCAGCAGTAGTCCTTGTGTGGGCAATCCTGTGGCCAT
>CAIRZD010000182.1 GCA_903882965.1 uncultured Bacteroidota bacterium | reverse complement strand
TTTTTTTTTAATTATTTTTACGCTTATATAATTACATGATAGCGGCTAATGGCTAAAAAAGTTACTCCAAAACCTGACTCGCAGACATTCAACAGAAATGCGGAAAAAAGTAAAAATATTCTTAAAAGCGAGATCGGAAAGAGATGGCAGCCAATAACAAAATATTCTTTGTTTTTAGGCTTTATTGCATTTTGTGTTTACGCTAATACCTTGCAAAATGGCTACGCACTTGATGATCTGGCTGCAATCCAAAGCAATTCACTTGTACGAAAAGGCATAACAGCTATTCCTGAAATTTTATCAACACCATATCATTACGGTAGTTTCAGAGCACGTGAAAACGGGCCTGCAATAGACGACTTATATAGACCATTGTCGCTAGTTATATTTTCAGTAGAGTACCAGATTGTAGGCGATAACCCAATGTTAGGTCATTTTGTAAATCTTCTGCTTTATGCCGGATGTGTCATTTTGTTTTTTCTTTTTTTATATAACCTATTTAAGCGCCAGCGACCGGCTTTAGCATTTATTGGGGCATTCCTATTTGCATTACACCCTATACATACGGAGGTTGTTGCCAACATAAAGAGTGCGGATGAGTTGTTGTGCTTTTTCTTTGGGCTCTTGTCCTTAAATGCATTCATGAAATACCTGGATGATAAAAATATTCGCTTGTTGATTAGTGGGCTCATCTTTTATTTTTTATCCTTGCTTTCAAAAGAGACATCTATTACATTTCTTGCTATAATCCCCTTTGTTTTCTTTTTTTATAGGAATGAAGACCGTAAACGAAGCATTTATATTTCGTTGCTCTCCTTGTTGCCGGCAATATTGTTCCTTGTTATCAGGTTTTCCGTGTTAATAAGCTACCGTTCTTATAATCCATCCAGCATGCCTTTTATCGAAAATGCATTGATAGGTGCTCCGTCAATGGCTTACAGATTTGCTACGGAAATATTGGTACTTGGTTATTATCTGAAATTATTGATCATACCTTACCCGTTGATTTGTGATTATTCATTCAATGCTATTCCTTATGCAAATTTTAGTAGCCCTGGAGTATTGATCTCTTTGGTTGCTTATCTATTAATTATTTTTTTAGGCATATACCGGATAATAAGAAAACGCAATGATCCTCTTGCGTTCGGGATAATATTTTTCTTAGTTACGATTTCTATTTTTTCCAACATTTTATTTTTGCTTGCGTCTGAGATGGCAGAGCGATTTATGTTTTTTGCTTCTGCCGGTTTTTGTGTTGCAGTAGCATTTATTATTGAGTTTTATTTAGCGAAGAAGGGATCCATAGGAATAGCAGATGTACTTAAAAGCAGGCTCGCATTGCTTGTCTTAATTCCGATATCTCTTGTATTTATAGGGATAACTGTAGATAGGAATAATGACTGGAAAGATAGTTTCATACTTTTTCAAACAGATAGTAAAAAGTCACCTGACAATTGCAGGTTATATTATTTTAATGCTGGTCAGGAAATGACAATTGCCAATGACCAGGGTGCTGACGGTGCAGTGCGAAAACAAATGCTCACAGATGCAATTATTAATTTCCAAAAATGCGTTTCTATTTATCCGGATTATGTTATAGCTCAAAGTGGTTTAGCAGATGCTTTTTCCTTAAGCATGCAGCTGGATTCAGCAGAATTTCATGGGAAGAAAGCATTAGCGCTCATTCCTTATGACCCGACGGCATTGAATACACTTGCCAATGTATACCTTGCAAAAAAAGAATATCCTGAAGCGATAGTGTTATTAAAGCGAGCCAGTATTATTAACCCGAGTAACCCGTATTATCCGGGAAATTTAGGCACATGTAATATGCTACTTAAGCAATATGATTCTGCCATTTTTTATTTCAGAAAATCCGTGAATATTGACCCTGGAAATATTAAGTCTGTAATGTTTCTTTCGGTTGCATTTAATGCTGCCGGTCAAAAAGACTCTGCTAAAAAATACGAAGCAATAGTTAAGCAATCCGAACCCGGGTTTAGTGTTGATAAAATTCCTTTACCTAGATAAAGATAGTGCATCACATTTCTATTCTTTTTCCGAATTCCAGATCAATTTTTCCAGCTCTTTGGGATCGGTGATAATATATATCTTACTGCTTTTGCAGTCTTTATTTTATGTGGGTTGAGTCATTGGGTGGGGGGACAGGCTTGATCTTTTTCTCTGCGTTGATTCTCATGCCAGGTGAGGTGAGGAGCCATAAATACTCAAAGTGATTGTCTTTAGTGAGTTTCACGGCCATGCCATTAAAGTACCTGGTGAAAGCTACTTTAAATACAAGAGCGCTATCGGATTCATAAGGTTCTGTGTGGAGGTATTTATATTGGGTCATATCTCCGAAATTAGTATGGCTGGTGGCGAGCCATGCTGCATTGGGTTTGATTGATTTAGGATCATTTAATGATTGAGGGGAACAGAGGCTGAGCAGGCTATCAGGTTGATTATTGTTGTAGAACTGCATGAATTTATCCATTACGTGTTCATAGTCAGAACGTGTTTGCGTAAATGCTGTTGTGGGGAGTATAAGGAGTAAAAGGAAGTTTAAGTATTTCATGTGGCAAAGGTAAAAAATGTTTTTTTGTGCTTATGCTGTGTATCTTTTTTCATGTGTCCAGGATCAGGTAAAATACAGCTGAAATAGTGTTGATTTTTTTTGTGGTTTTGTTTATTTGTTATTATTACAATGTGTATCCCGGTTTTATTTATGGGAACATTGTAATCAAATAGTTTATTATTTATATACATAATTGAAATGTCTCAAAATGTCTCAAAATGTCTCAAAATGTCTTAAAATGTCGATAGTTTTGTGCGTTTTCGGGGTTAGTAAGTGTTGATCAAATCTTTTTTAGTGTAGATTTTTAGTTTCCGCGGTGTTTGCAAATTCAGAGAATGAAAAGTGGTTGTTTTTTGCAAAATATCCATGATGCGGAAGGCAAAGAAAATCATAAATTCTTCTGCTGGAAAGTAAATATAGTATATATGCCGCGCAAACCTTAGCGAGTGTATATACTTTTATTTGTGACCATGGATAAACTGCACATTGTGCCAGGGAGATTAACGTTTTTTTAAAGGTATAGTAGATTTTTAAAATGACTAAATGTTATAAATCATAGATAAACACATAAATACGATTAATAAAATAATATATTTAATATCTTCATTAACATTTTATTTACGAGATAATTTTGTTAAGACTGTTTTAAACAGATATTTTTAAGTCCCCAAAATTAATTTCCAGTTACAGATTTGTTATTTTTTAGTAATTTTTTTAACCGGAAATATATCTCTCTATCAGTGTATGTAGTCAAACTAAAGTGGACTTTTTGTTAGATAGTGTTTCTTGATTTTACGAAGTTAAATTAAAAGTTTTTAGTTTTCAAGTGATAGGGGC
>CAIRZD010000181.1 GCA_903882965.1 uncultured Bacteroidota bacterium | reverse complement strand
GGTGGAATATGAGCCTTGATAAATTGGTGGATTATCTTCATGATCTAAAATAGTGGATAGACCGGAGTATGATATAATTATTTAGCAATTTTCTAAATTATAAACAATGAAAAAGACAAAGATCATTTACTGGATATTTACAGGTCTGCTGGCTGCACTAATGTTGTCATCATGTATTCCTGAGATTTTATCCACGCCTGATTCGATCAAATTTATGGTTCAGTTGGGCTATCCAAAATATCTCAATCCGTTTTTGGGAGTGGCTAAATTACTGGGCGTTATAGCAATACTCGTTCCTGGCTTTCCAAAGATCAAGGAATGGGCTTATGCGGGCCTGGCATTTGATCTTATAGGTGCCACCTATTCCATAATAGCTATCGGAACGCCCGCAAGCCAATGGATATTTATGCCGGTATTTATTCTTTTGCTGGTTGTGTCTTATGTGTATTACCACAAAAAACTAAGCGGGAACGAGCAATAGAAACGATTGTGCAAATGATTTTACTATCTGCCGCCACGGCCACCGCGGGAACTTTGCTGCGGTTTGGATGATGTGGGGCCACCTCTGGATGGTAATACAGTACCGGAGATAAGTATAAAAGGATATGGTTTTGTGGTGGCATTGGAGGTGATATACACAGTGCTTTTGAAGGAGCCAATGACGGTAGGGTCTTTGGGGTGAAAGGTGATATAGATGAGGGCTTTTTTATTGGGTTTCAAAGGTTTTTTGGGCCATTCAAATTTAAAATCGCCGGTTTCGCTTTTCATCTCTGTAATGATGAGGGCTGTATCGCCTGTATTTTTAATTTCGAACTTGTACTGTGGCTGATCGCCGAGGCCTATGGAGCCATAATCATATATGCTGTCTTTATTTACAAATCTTATGGCAGCCATGGTTTGAGCATAGGTATCTGCACAAAAAAGTGGGATGAGGAATACGAATAGGAGTATTTTTTTCACTTGAATATTTTTGATCTGAACGAAGGTAAAGTTATATCACCTTTAGAACTGCATGTATTGGGAACGTGGTGGTTAAGATTTTTGTAAATATATAAATGAATTGGATAATTAGGTGTATGAACATATATTTACATAGTGAAAATTGAAGACGTCATAAAATCAAACCGTTTTGCAGATGAGCAGCATAAGGCGACCGTGAACCTTATGTATACAGCTTATTGGTTAAAGAGCAATTTCAGTGCTGCGTTAAAGAGCCAGGGTATCACGATAGAGCAGCATAATGTGTTGCGTATACTTAAAGGGAGCCACCCTATGGAATTGTGTGTAAGGGACATTGCATCGCGGATACTGGAACAGAACTCAAATGTGCCGAGGATCATAGACCGGCTCGTGATCAAAAAACTGGCAAAGAGAACGACCTCAAAAGAAGATAAGCGGGAAACGCTGGTGTCGCTGACTGAAAAAGGAATAGTGGTAATAGAGCAGGCGCATAAAATGATAGACGAAATAACAAAGAATATAGTAAAGATAGACGAGGCAGATGCTAAGTTACTTAATGAATTGCTGGAGAAGATGAGGGAAAATCCAACCGCTTGAAGGCGCTAGCTTTTATTATGCAAATATTTTATTTCCTGTATTCGCAAACCAGTAAAAAAATAATTTAGGTTATTTCATTTTTTTCTTTTTAGTTTTGCAGTAACAATGGTTTCCCAACCGCCGGTGGCGGGGGGATGAAAAGGGAACCGGGTGAGAATCCCGGACATTACCCGATGCTGTTAGCTCCATTAAAAGCTTTTTTGCTACCTGTATTGCCACTGTCCTGATAAAAAGGACGGGAAGGCCGCGAAAGAGTGGAGTAAGTCAGAAGACCTGCCTTTGTGTATTACTTATCGCTGCTTTCGGGATCAAGAGCACAGGTGAGATTGAGGCGGGGGCGACCCTGTTTTTCTCTGTATCTGATTTTTTACCCAAAGTCGTCTATAAGATTGGAAAATTGTTTTAAAAACCAATTTATATATGCGCGCATTTACATTATTGTTTTCAGCTCTTGTACTTGGTACAACTGCTAATGCCCAGACCGTGGCTACTTTTGATGACCAGGTACTTGCCACTGACACAGCTTATGTCAATTATGCAGCCACAGGCACAGATGTGGGTTTCAATGACGGGCTTGCCCACTTTCCGTGTGTGTATGACAGCACTTATGGCTGGGAGGGTGGTTTTGCGTATTCTGATAAGACGGATAGCGTGCATAGCGGATATGGGAATGAGTACTCTGCAAAAACAGGTATAGGGTACGCAGGCTCTGCAAAATATGCGGCAGTGTTTTGCAGCGACCCGGTAACATTTGAATTTTATACGAGGCTGAGATTGACGGGCGGGGCTATTGACAAACCGGTAAGCGGTTTTTATGTAACCAACAGTACTTATGCTTACAATGCAATCAGGGATGGCTATTTCAGCGCTACTAAGTTTGATAGCGGGTCGTGGTTTTTGCTAACGATAAAGGGTTATACCGGTGGAGCATTAACTGCAGACAGCGTGAATTTTTACCTGGCTGATTTTCGTTTTGCAGATACTACCATGGATTATATTGTAAAAACATGGGAGTGGGTGAACCTATTGCCGCTGGGGCATGTGGATAGTTTGCAATTTCATCTTAACTCCAGTGATACGGCAGGAGGTTTTGGTATGAATACCCCGGCATTTTTCTGTATGGATAATTTCACTACGAATGAGACTGATCTTTCTGTGCATAACATGCCCCCTTCGTATATTGCGAAGGTGTACCCAAATCCTGCGATCAATAAATTGTATGTGGATGTAACAGACAATAGTGTGCAGCAGATATCAGTGATGGATTTGGCAGGTAATGTAGTAAGCACCTATAGTGTGACAGGTAGCCATATTGAAATAAATACAGCAACTTTAGCTTCGGGTATGTATATGTTGCAACTGTATGGTAACGGGAAGACAGCACGTACAAAGTTTGTGAAAGAATAGATATTTAAGTTAAAGGCTAAAAGTGAAAACCTAAAAG
>CAIRZD010000180.1 GCA_903882965.1 uncultured Bacteroidota bacterium | reverse complement strand
TTGCCCCCGCGCAAACACTACCGGCACCACTGATTATTGCCGGTGCCTGGTTTACGGTTACAGTGGCGGTTACAGAATTAGTAGATACACTATAAGTAATGATTGCAGTTCCGACTCCGGCCCCGGTCACTATCCCTGATGTTCCCACGGTAGCAACTGATGTATTACTGCTGCTCCATGTACCACTGGCCGTTGCATCGGTCAACGTCGTTGTGCTTCCGCTGCAAACAGACAAAGTACCGGCTATCGGTGCTACGGTAATATTACTAACGGTTACCGAATATGTAACTACATTTGTGAAACAACTGTTAGACACAGAGTACGAGATCACATCATTACCTAGGGTCACCCCTGTCACGGTTCCGGAACTATTGATTGTTGCAATAGAGGTAAATTTACTACTCCACGTTCCTCCGCTTATAAGATCAGTTAAGGGTATGGTTGATCCTATGGCAACACTTGTCGGTCCGGTTATCGGCGATGTTGTTGGGTGGGCAGTTACATTCACAGTAGCTGTAGTACCACAACCTGAAGGAATAGTATAAGTGATTACAGTCGTGCCACCTGTTATACCTGTTAAATGGCCCGATGCTGAACCTATAGTTCCAACCGCTGTATTGCTGCTGCTCCATGTACCTCCTGTATTAGCGTCAGTTAAATTAACTGATGCTGCGGTACATATATTTGTTGCCCCGTTGATCGGGCTATGACTCTGCACAATTACCTGTGCAAATTGCTCACTTACACCACAACCGTTAAATACAATATAGTTTATAGATACTATACCACTATCTATACATGTTACTACTCCTGAGCTGTTGATCGTGGCAATTGTATTATTACTACAAAACCATTCGCCTCCGGAAGTTGCATCACTCAAATTGATTGTTGAGCCCACACAACCTGTCATTGTCCCGGTTATGGGCATATTTGAAGGGGCGGCATTCACATTTACTACAGCAGTTGTAGAACCACTTGCAGTAATATAAGAGATAAGAGTCGTACCTGCCGCCACACCTGTTACTATGCCGCTTGCCAAACCTATGGTAGCTACCGATGTGTTACTGCTACTCCATGTACCACCTGTGGTTACATCAGTCAACGCGCTGGAATTACCACTGCAAATACCCATATTCCCCGTGATTGGGTAGATACTATTAACAGTAACTACATAAGTAACAACTGATGTAGCACAAATGTTAGATACTGAATACGAGATGGTGTCAATTCCTGCACTTATCCCGGTTACATTTCCGGCACTACCAACTACTGCAATGACTGGATATTTACTGCTCCACACCCCACCACTCACTACATCAGACAAATTAATATTTGCACCTGCCGGTACACTGGTTGGCCCGCTTATTGAATATAGTGCTGGCGCTGCTATAACATTCACAATAGTTGTTCTGATACAACCGGAAGCTATAGTGTAAGTGATCATACACGAACCCGCTGCAACACCTGTTAAATTCCCGGTGGCTGAGCCTATAATGGCAATTGCAGTATTGCCGCTGCTCCATGTTCCTCCGGAAATCGAATCACTTAAAACAGATGAAGATCCGACACATATTGTTGCTGTTCCATTGATAGCGGTTGGCCCTACGATTATGTATGCAAATTGTTCATTTATGCCACAGCTATTATATACTGCGTAATTTATAGACACAATGCCATTGCTTACACATGTTACCACTCCTGCACTATTGATCGTAGCAATTGTATTATCACTGCTAAACCATTCGCCTCCGGGGGTGCCATCACTCATCGTTATAGTTGAGCCCGGACAAGCCTCTGTGATACCCGTTATTGGCGCCTCTGAAGGAATAGTACCTACTGTCACAATAGTAGTTGCAGTACCACTTGATGCAGTGATATAAGATATAACAGCCGTGCCTGTAGCCACGCCGGTTAATATACCTGTTGATGACCCTACTGTAGCTACTGATGGGTTATTACTGCTCCATGTACCACCGGTAGTTATATCGCTCAATGTAGTTGTGGCACCCACACATATACTCGTAGCACCCGAACATCCATTTGTAGCACCGGAGATACTACCCATTACTACATTTATCGTTTCAGTTGCCTGGCAACCTGTAGGAAGTGTATAACTGACAATAGCAGTTCCGGTTGATATCCCTACAATCAAGCCAGATGTGGCATCAATACTGGCAACAGATACATTACCGCTGCTCCATGCACCACCACTGGTTATGTCACTAAGATTTGTTGATGCTCCCTCTGAGATCGTAACAGTTCCCGTAATAACCGATGGCAATGGATTTACAGTTACTGTTATTGTTACAGTACCTGAAGTTGATGTATAACTAATAACAGCGGTTCCCGGCGATATACCCGCAACGGCCCCCGAGCCTGTTGCTACCGAAGCTATACTCGGAGCACTACTGCTCCATGTACCTCCTGTTGTTAAATCACTTAATGAAGTTGTACTGCCCGTACATACTGTTGCTGTCCCATTAATGCTGTCAGCCTTAACTTGGGTTGCTGAGATCAGCATTAAAAATACGATACTGGAAAGAAGAATTGTTTTCATAGATTGTTTTCTTTATTGTTTGAAAAAACAATGATACTTGTGTGTGATTTTGTTCAGTAATGGCAGAATGGTGTTGAATACACCAGAAGGTAGGTCCCGATTTTACCGTAATGGTCCGGCAGTATGTTTTGTTGATATTGATGTACGAGTTTAGATCATTAATAGTATTGTGCGATTTAAAGTTTTTTATTATTTTTCCATTTAATTCACGTTGTGAAAGAATATTATCAGTGCTGATAAGAGCAGGAATACAATATATTGAGTTTAATTTCATTTTTTAATGATTTGCAAACAATATACTAATGATTTGTTAACGAAATTAACAATTTATTTCTAATTTGCAAATTATTTTTACAATAATTATTGCTGAAAAACTACAGAAATACTACCTAATATTGACGTTGTTGAATTGAAAACGGTCATAACATCCTGATTATGATATCTTTGAAACAGGTCATTGAAGGAAAAAAATCTACAACCTTTAAATGAATATACTTCACAAAAAATACAGCTGTTATTCGCAAAATCTGCAACAACACAGCATTAACAGTTTTTTTGGTATATTTTTATCCTTTGAGAAATTACGGAATAGATTTCTCTAAAACCTGGTATATTAAAATCAGGCATCGATATGAGCAAAGGATACAGCCAAAAATGCTACAACCAATATTCTCACTAACTCGAGTTACTAATGCACATAGAAATTTGGTCTATAGGTAAAGAAAATGAACCTTTCATAGAAGAAGGCCTGAATTACTATTTCAAAAAAACAAAACCCTGGAATTCGATAGAACTTGTGATCCTCCAAACGCCCAAAAAAGCCGCCACAACCGATATTGAAAGAACAAAGCTGCAGGAAGAAGAACTGGTACTGAAAAAACTACAACCTCACCACTACCTTATCCTGCTTGATGAACGGGGCAAACTGCTCAATTCTATACAGTGGTCGCAACAATTTCAGCAATGCATGAATCAGGGCGTGAAAACTTTAGTCATACTTATTGGAGGCGCATTTGGTGTCACAGACAATCTGCGGAAAAAAGCTAATCAATGCTGGTCGTTATCAAATCTGGTATTCCCACACCAGATGGTAAGGCTTATTGTAGCCGAGCAGGTTTTCAGAACATTCAGCATCCTCAACAACTCACCTTACCACCATATTTAATAAATCAGGCCAGACTTGGTACTTTTACCATGTTTGTGAATATTTTCAAATTAAATCATGAGTTATACTATTATCATTATTGCAATTACAGTTCTTGTTTCCTTAGGAGCATTCAATAGCATTGAGCTGAAACATAAACTGATCCTCTATCCTTTCGGCATGAACCGTCCTTCCGAATATTATCGCCTCTTATCCTCCGGCTTCATTCATGAAGATATTCCGCATCTCGCTTTCAACATGTATGCTTTGTACATTTTCGGGCAAAATATGGAGATCCAATTTGCCATGTTAAGCTTTAGCTGGGTATTTGTAATACTATATATCACAGGAATAATCGTAGCATCACTTCCCGCAATGTTCAAGCACCGGCTACATAGCTATTATTCAGCGCTGGGAGCATCTGGCGGTGTATCAGCAATAATATTTGCGTTTATCTATTATCATCCCTGGTCAAGAATAGGGATGGTTTTGATACCCGGTATTGGGATACCTGCTATCGTCTTTGCTGTACTATATCTTATTTACTCCGCATATTCAGCAAGAAAAGGAAGTGGCAACATTGGTCATGACGCGCATTTCTGGGGCGGAGTATACGGATTTGTTTTTGCTTTCTTTTCAGACCCTACACATGGTAGGTTATTTATTGAGCAACTACAAAATTTTCGTTAATTCACGTTTCACCACCAATATCTGCTCAGTAGTTTCTTTCACCCTAAACCGTTCATCAGGCCTTATCCCTGACACCCAGGCTATGCGCTTACTGCACTCTAATATGCGAATATCTTCTTTCTCATGCATTGGCACTTTTTCATCTATCAGCAGGCGGCTCACTTTTTTCTTTTTCATCTTCATCCCGAACGGATAAAAATAATCCCCCACCCTCCATTTGCGCAATACCAGCGGGAACTCAATTGTTTTCATATCCAGGTATGCCACATCCGCATTCGCAGATATTACTTTCGGTTTAGGCTGTATCGAAAATGAATAACTATACTTCCCGGCATCAATAGTGCTCGGCACTTTATCAACCAATATAAGATCGGCAGTTTCTGTGGGCAGTGTTGTAATAACCAGGAAATCCCTGTTACGGATCACCCTGTGTGTCGCAGACGAAACATAATGCCCGCTTAATGAATCTAATAAATTTAAAACATGCGGCACCTGTGCTGAAGTAAAGCCGAAAGGATATAATAGCTCATAACAAATCGTGCCTAAGGGCGCTCTGTGCTTGAGTTTTAAAATAGGTATATAATGATCCTGCCCTCTTTGTTGCATTAGTTTTTTCCGCTCCTGCTCTATTGCCTTTTTATACAAGATCTCCACCTCTCCAAACCGTTCTATACTTTCATTTACATTCTTCACCGCGTTCGGAAACCACTCCAGCACAGCAGGCACTACATTATGCCGCACCGCATTTCTCAGGTAATCATCTGAAGCATTCGAAGCATCTTCACGGTAAGCTATCCCATGTTCATTTGCATAAGCGGCAAGCATATCTTTTGTTGCAAATAAAAGTGGCCTTACTACATATCCGTTTTCCTGCATAATACCATGCATTCCGCTTATTCCGGTTCCTTTAAAAAGATTTATAAGCAGCGTTTCTACATTGTCATTGGCATGGTGAGCTGTAATAATTTTAGCGTATTCATTTTCTTTCCTTGTCGTTTCAAACCATTCATACCGCAATATCCTGGCCGTCTCTTGTATCCCCTTTTTCCACTCCAGTGACCTTTCTTTCGTCTCAAATCTCGTACCGTGAAATTTGATTTTATTCGCCTTACACCAGTCACCAACCAGTTGTTCATCCAGATCAGAAGCCTCACCCCTTAGCCCGAAATTGCAATGAGCTACAGCAAAATCAATTTTGCTTTTCAAAAACAGATCAGCCATCACCATTGAATCACCGCCGCCGCTCACCGCAAGCAATACAACATGCCCCGGCAATACATATTGCTTTACCATCCATTGTTCCAGAAACTTATCAAGCAGCATCATTGTCTTTTTACATCAATAATTTATAGTTATCCCTGGTTCATTACTAATCAACCAGCTCCTCATATGCGCCTTGCAACTCACTGTAGGTGTGCATATCTTTTGCTGCCTTTGCCACCTCCATTCCTTTTTCATAAATGGTTATAGCCTTCACCTGCTCATGTAGCCTTTCCAACAACTTACCTAAGTGATAATAAGTAGCCACATACCCCGGATCATTTTTTAGATTTATTTCGAAATGTTTTTGAGCGCTGCTTTCATCCCCTGCTTTCACATATTCAAGAGCTATCGCATGGTTCAGGAAACAATCATTGGGTGCAGCCTTTAAAAAATCTATTATTTTCCCTATTCGGTCATTCATTTTTATAATATTATACTTCCATATCTTTTCTAACGAAACAGGCTGCAAACGCAGCCTGTTTCGTCTTTTGCTGATCAGCAATGTTATTATTTGGCTATTAGCAATTTTGTTTGCAATTTATTGCCATTTATGTCATTAATAAACAGTATTGTATACACCCCGCTCACAAGTTGCTCAACATTTATCTGCTGATGCGCATTATTAGCTAATGTCACAGATACTACTCTGCCCAGCATATCTATTACCTCTATTTTACCTTGCACATTTGATATGCCGGATAGGTCCACATTTACTACACCTCTTGCAGGGTTCGGGTATGCCTCAATACCTACATCGTTTCCTGAAATATTGCTGATAGAAAGTGGCATTGACGAAGAGTCAATGTAAAAATACTGAACAAATCCACAACCGAAATCATTATTGTAAGTACCTGTCATACCGTTCTGATTGAGCGGGAGGTTCGTATTTGGAAACTTCACGGCTTGTATATACCCATCAGTAAGCGGAGGAGTGAAATCAGGGAACGCCCACCAACTCAATCCGTCACAATTGCTGTCATTTACTTGCAGCTTATAGCACCCAACCGGTAAGTTCACAGTGTCAGAATATAGAGTACTTAAATGTGCATTTACACGCTGCATCACTATGTTGTTATTCATGTCATAAATTATCCAGTTTGATGCGCATATTGCCGGATTAGAGTACCAATCATTATTTGTCTTGAATCTGATCTTAAACGGTGATGGCCATACTGGTGCCGATACAAATGGTGATGTCATTGTATTATTTGTCGCATCATCATCTGTAGCGCCATTCACCTTTGTTATTTCAGCTAAGAATGTATAAGTGCCTGAAGTAGCAGCTATATTACCTAAGGCATTAAGCACCGGTAAAACAACTTCCGTGTCCTGAAGCGGGTTCAATATACCTACCCATGTATAATATTGTGGCACAGAATCCTGCACACCATATTTAAAAGTTATGGAATCAATAACAGACGCCCCTGTGTTTTTTACAAGCAATGTAGGCTTACCTCCCAATGGGTTTTCCCTGAAATAGATTTGATTGGTTGTAGGTGCTATGATATCGTCAATTGACGCATCCAGCACCTTATTTATTGCCCCATAATAAATAAGCGATGCTTCTGTCGTATAACTGCCGGCACCATTGCTTAAATACGAGTCAAATAATAAGGACACGTTAAAATTGCTCCCCGGAACCAGTCCTGGTAAAACATTATACTTCGGGTATACCATATCGCCGGGGCACCAGTTCGCACGGTTGTAAAGCCATGTTCCTGATTGAGGGTATAGCCAGTTTGAACCGCAATTATCACGCCAGATAGTTTGTGTTCCAACCGAACTACCATTAAGCATAACCTGGTAATTGTGCGACATAAATTCACAACATCCGTTAGGGTCAGAACCATGGCCGGTAACAATAAATTTCAGGTCGCTCGTTACCGCTCCTGCAGGCACTGTTTCAGTACGTGCAGTGAAATGTGTATTTATATCAAAAGAATCGCTGTGAGCCGTGTCTCCATATGAGTAACTACCGGTCCATAATCTATGAACAGCTATTACATCACGGTCAGGAGTACCCTCTATGAACGCAAATCTGATATTAGCCGTAAACCCACCTGAATATCCCGAAAAAAGAATACGCATACTTGCCGAATCATGCAATAAATAAGCATAATCCGTCACATCATAAGTATATACTTGCGTTGCCGCCCATGGCGTTCGTGGCGCAAGCGCATTGGCATAAGGTGTGATCAGGCGCCCTAATTCCAGGGTATCACCACTTGGTGTCATCAGGTAATTAAGTACCGTATAGTCCCAGTCTCCGCACCACGGCACACTACCTGATCCGGCGCTGGCGGGGTTGTAGCCCGGACACATATACTTGCCCAATGTGAAGATCATATATATCTTCCGGTAAGAAGTGCCTGGAGTAGGGAAAGTTATAGTTGTGTCGTAAGTATTATAATATGTCAGGCTGCATATATTGGCCTGTACCCATGTAGTATCCCCTGGCATTGCTTTTGACGTCGTAGCCATGCAAATAGCCGCAAATAAAAGAAAGTAATATTTTTTCATTAATTTTTATTTTAGCAAACAAAGATAAAGATTAATGTTGTAAGAAGATTTATGAACATTAACAATCTTAATTAAGAAAGATAGCATTTCCCATCATATTTAAAAGTACCTTTGCACCCTCAAAATTTTATAAGATGCCAGGTTTTACGGTTGCTATTGTGGGAAGGCCAAATGTAGGGAAATCAACCCTTTTTAATCGCTTGCTGGAGCAACGAAAAGCTATTGTTGATGATCAAAGCGGGGTAACCCGGGACCGTCAGTACGGCATTGCCGATTGGAATGGCAAAATATTTAATGTAATAGATACCGGTGGTTTCGTCGCTAAATCCGATGACGTTTTTGAACGCGAGATCCGCAAACAGGTACAAATAGCAATTGAAGAAGCTGATCTTATACTATTTATTTGCGATACTACTACTGGCGTTACAGCACAGGATGAGGATATGGCCGATGTTCTTCGGCGTTCTCCAAAACCTGTTCTATTGCTTGTAAACAAAGTCGACAACCAGGAACGCGCCCTCTATGCCACTGAGTTTTACTCACTCGGTTTCGAAAAAACATTCTTCCTCTCTTCTATCTCCGGAAGCGGCACAGGCGAAGTACTCGATGAAGTTGCACTAAATATCAAAGAAGATATTGAAGCTACAGAACTCGACAAAGACGGCAACCCATTACCTAAATTTGCCATCATCGGACAGCCCAATGCCGGCAAATCTACTCTCCTTAATGCACTCATAAATCAGGAGCGTACTATCGTATCTGATATCGCTGGCACTACCCGCGACACAATACATACACACTATAAATTGTTCGGAAAGGAATTTATCCTGATAGATACAGCCGGTATCCGCAAAAAGAAGAATGTACATGAAGATCTTGAATTTTACTCCGTGATTCGTGCCATAAAAGCGATGGACGAAGCAGATGTCTGTATGCTCCTCATAGATGCTCAAAACGGTATCACCGTACAGGATGTAAGTATTTTCAGTCTTGCCACACGTAAAGGAAAAGGTGTTGTTATCCTGGTAAACAAATGGGACCTGGTACCCGCAAAAGAGACCAACACCGCTCGCGACTATGAAAAAACTATAAAAGAAAAGCTCGAACCATTCACTGATGTTCCCATTATCTTTATTTCCGCCTCTGAAAAATCACGCATCTTCCAGGGAATGGAAAAAGCAATTGAAGTATACGACAACCGTAATAGGCGTGTCACAACATCTGTACTCAATGAGATCATGCTACGCGAAATAGAGCGCTACCCACCGCCGGTCTCCCGTGGTTATGCGATCAAGATAAAATTCTGTCAGCAGGTTCCTACGGCTGTTCCATCTTTCGCATTTTTCGTTAACCACCCCGATGCCGTAAAAGAACCATATAAAAACTTTCTCGAAAACAAACTCCGCTCCCACTTTAATTTCAGCGGCGTTCCAATGAGGATATTTATGCGCAAGAAATAATAAACTGTCCCGCACTTACAGGGTGTGGATCACTTTATTATTCATGTACTTGGCACTCCTACATCGCCCCTTGCGATAGCAACCTTGTGCTTTTTGCATCATCGGCCTTCAAAATAAAAAAAACTGCCTGCACCCGTTTGATCACTCACCAATCAAACAAGCACAGGCAGTTTTACCATTTACCTGCTACTCTTTCACAATCTTGAATAAAGCAATATTACCATCCTCACCTACATACCTGCCCATATATATACCTGTTGCCCCCTACAAGGTAACCACCATCGTTTGCCAGTTCCATTACCAGGCCCTGCTCAGCTCCACTGCCACCATACGCCTTGCTCCACTGCACATTACCTGAGGCATCTGTTTTTATCAGCACAATATCACCGCTTGTCGATCCATAATTCCCGGTTCCTGCTATCGCATAACCTCCATCAGGGGTTTGCTTTACAGTGTGGCCCCACATCCCGTTATAGTATTTTGCCCAACTCATGTTGCCAAGGGAATCTATCTTTAGTAAAAAGATACCCTTTGCGCTCTCAGATCCGGCATCACCCTGTCCTGTCAAAATATATCCCCCATCTGTCGTAGGCTGCAATGCATGCCCAAAAGCTACTTCTTCACCTGATGTACCATATGCTTTCGACCACATTACATTTCCGTTCGCGTCTGTCTTTACAAGATAAATATCATCCATACCCTGCCCGAAACTCGTTGTTTTACCGCAGGTTAAATATCCTCCGTCCCGCGTTTGCAGTATATGGTAAAACCAGTCATCACCCGTCCCGCCATATGTTTTCGACCATATCGTATCTCCGGTTGAATTCAGCTTCATTAAAAAACCCTCGTTCCCTCCGGCTCCGAGACCCGTCAGGTATCCTCCTGTAATGAAATTTCCATCACTGGTTTGTATTACCGGGTAAGGGTCCGCAGATGCGCTGCAATACTTTGTCCATAATATATTCCCGTTCGAATCAAGTCGGGTAATATCACCGCCCACATTTGAATTCCCGCATACGGTCTTCCCACCTACGGCGATACTCCCGCCATCGCTGTTCTCACATATGTCATTAATATATTGCTGATCGCAAGTTCCACCTGTTCCGCCATAGCTGGTTGTCCACAAGGTATCCCCCTTATAATTGGTTCTCATTACCCAGCAGGAAACATATGGGCCGGGAAAGCTGGTGCTCACCCCACCTAGTATATAACCTCCGTCTGACCTTATATGAGCATCATAAGGATAGTCCTGCCCCGTCCCACCCCATATTTTCTGAAACATGTACGATGTGTCAGGGGCCTGCGCCATCACATTACCGCAAACAATAGCAAAAACAAATAGAACTACAGCATTTTTTATGCTGCCCGAAGTGCGTAAAGAATAATGTCTCATAAGATTATTGCTTTGGGGATTAATAAAAAAATCAGTCACTTATGTACTTAATAAATAAACTCGAATCCAAATATCTTCTAAATAGTGCTACATAATAGCACTCCCACCCATATTCGGGAGGAGCCGCACAATATGCTCCCACCCATATTCGGGAGGCATGTTCTTTGGATAATGATTACCCTTGTAGAATTATTGATTTAGCTTTAGGATAATTTAGAAACGGTATTTGTAAATTCCGATAAAACTTGCGGTATATGTTCAGAGTTGCCATAATGATCTTTTTCAGCTGCTTGTACTCTTGCGTCACATGCAGTCAGAACATAGATTCATTACTCGCATCAAACGTTTCAGATACTGATAAGGTCCCCCAGTATTGCAACTATATATATAACGTCACAGAACGCAACCCTGACAGTGGTTTGTTCCTGGCCAAAAGATCTTTACTTATACCTCTTTTCAGCAAAGAAAAACCCAATAATGCTCATGCGCTCAATGCAATTGGTTGGGCATACTTTAGGCTCGGCAAATATGATTCTGCCAAATGGTATCTTTCTAAGGCAGAAAAAGACTTCCATGCCAAACACAATGCTAATGCCGAAGCACGGGTGCTCATGAACATGGGTAATGTGAGCCAGATGGAACAGGATTACAAAACCGCACTAACCCAGCTCCTTGCAGCCATACAGATTATGGGCTCTTCTGACGAAACCGAACATGCCATAACTGAAAAAATGATTGGGATCATTTATAGAAAACAGGGAGACCTTTTAAACGCAAAAGTGTACCTTAAAAAAGCATCCGCCGATTTTCTACACCTTAATGAACAAAAGTATTATGCTGATGCATACAGTAGCCTTGGCTTGGTTTATCTCGCCCTTGCATCCGAGGCCTGCGCTATCGGGTGGAATTTCT
>CAIRZD010000179.1 GCA_903882965.1 uncultured Bacteroidota bacterium | reverse complement strand
TAATGTATAAGTTATAGTTGCTGTACTCGTTGTGGCAACTATTCCACCCGTTACAATGCCCGTTGTCAACCCCACTGTTGCAATACCCGTTGCACTGCTGCTCCATGTACCTCCACCTGCATCACTCAATGTAGTCGTCAGGCCAGAGCACACACTAAGTGTGCCAAGTATCGCTGTTGGCAATGGGTTAACGGTTACATCAGCTGTGACGATACAGCCCGTTCCTATCGTATAAGTGATTGTTGCAGTACTCGTCGTTGCAACTGATCCACCCGTTACTACTCCCGTTGTTAGCCCCACTGTTGCAATACCCGTTGCGCTGCTGCTCCACGTGCCGCCACCCGCATCACTCAGTGTAGTTGTTAAACCTGAGCACACACTCAAAGTGCCCAGTATCGCTGTTGGCAATGGATTTACAGTTACTACTGTTGTTATAATACAACCCGTAGCTGTCAATGTATAGGTTATAGTTCCTGTTCCTACAGATACGCCTGTTACCATTCCGGTTGCGCTCACTGTGGCTGTTCCGGTGCTGCTCCAGGTACCTCCTGCAGTTGCATCAGATAATGATGTCGTCAGGCCAAGGCACACATTCATATTTCCCAATATCGCTGTCGGCAACGGATTAACAGTTACATCCGCAGTAATGATGCAACCAGTACCTATGGTATATGTGATCGTTGCTGTACTCGTTGTTAATACCGTTCCGCCGGTCACAATTCCGGTAGTTGATCCCACACTCGCAATACCAGTTGCGCTGCTGCTCCACGTACCTCCGCCCGCATCACTCAATGTAGTCGTTAAACCAGAGCAAATGGTCAAATTACCCAATATTGCTGTTGGCAACGGATTAACGGTCACATCTGCTGTAATGATACAGCCTGTTCCCAAAGTATAAGTGATCGTTGCGGTACTCACTGTTGCAACTGATCCACCCGTTACAACTCCTGTTGTTAGTCCTACTGTTGCTATACCAGTTGCGCTGCTACTCCAGGTGCCACCACCGGCATCTGATAGAGTTGTAGTCAACCCAGAACAAACGCTTAGATTACCAAGTATCGCTGTTGGCAACGGGTTAACCGTTACCACTGCGGTCGTTATACATCCTGTTGGTAGAGTATAGGTAATTGTTGCAGTACTCGTTGTTGCGACTGTGCCACCGGTTACAACTCCCGTTGTTGATCCTACTGTTGCTACACCTGTTGCACTACTGCTCCAGGTACCACCGCCAGCATCAGACAAAGTTGTAGTCAACCCCGAGCATACACTCAGGTTACCCAATATCGCTGTTGGCAACGGGTTAACGGTTACCACCGCGGTAATGATACAACCTGTACCCAAAGTATAAGTTATCGTCGCAGTACTGGTTGTTGCAACTGTGCCTCCGGTAACAACGCCGGTTGATAGTCCTACTGTTGCTACACCTGTTGCACTGCTGCTCCATGTTCCGCCCGCAGAGCCATCCGTTAGTGTAGTTGTTAACCCCGAACATACCGTCAGGGTCCCGTTGATTGCCGTCGGCAATGGATTTACAGTTACAATAGCCGTTTGTATACAACCCGTGGCAAGCGTATATGTTATAGTAGCAGTTCCTGCCGACCCTCCGGTCACAATACCTGTTGTCCCTACCGTTGCGGTTCCCGTACTGCTCCAGGTACCACCGCTTGTTGCATCCGTCAGTGCCGTTGTCAATCCTACGCATACATTCATCACCCCGCTAATAGCCGCCGGCAGCGGGTTTACGGTCACAGGGGTTACTGTATAGCAGCCTGTGGATGTAATGATAAATGTAATATTAGAGGTACCACCGGCCATACCGGTTACAACCCCTGTACTGGAACCTACCGTAGCAATAGTTCCAGTACTGCTTGTCCATGTGCCGCCACCGGTTGCATCTGTCAATGTTGTTGTCAGTCCCACACAAACATTTGTTGTGCCGGTAATAGCTACCGGCAGTGGGTTCACTGTTACAACAATAGTTGAAAAGCATGTGCTGTAAGTATATGTTATCGTTGCTGTCCCGGCACTGGCTCCGGTAACAACACCGGTAGATGCAACCGAAGCTACTGTAGCATTACTGCTGCTCCATGTACCCCCACTTGTAGAATCACTTAAAGTTGTAGTTGCGCCCTGGCAGATCGATGCATTACCCAAAATAGGACTAACAGAGTTTGCCCTTATATAAACATTTTTCACTTCTTGCTTACTCCATGCACCACCTGTACTTGCACTGAACCCAAACTGGCCTGCGGTGGTTATAGGATAGGTTGCTGTCATTAATGGTGTGGCGCTATAATCATAATAAACCTTTATAGCTCCTCCATTATACGTCAGCAGGCAGTGGTGCCATGCACCATTATCAACAAAATTTTCATGCCCGTATATTGGTGTTAGCCGCTGCGTTGGCGATCCTTCAGTATAGCTTGCAATGGTACCGTTGTAGCCATACATAGTTATTTCAGGATTCAGGCCATCCCCGTCATTATCATAGGTGTCCATTACCAGCACTAACCCGATTGGGTTTGGTGGTATATCAAGTGCCGAACCTGTCGACGCTGCACCAACCGGGCTTGACAAAAACCAAAAGGCTATACCATCTGCCACTGATCCTGTTGCAGGTGGCGTTATGCGAAAATCAAAATTCACAGTAAACTGACCGCATGCTGTTACGTTCTCAGCGGTACTGTAATATACACGACCGGCCTGGCTACCTGTCGAAGTTGTTAACTCTATAGAGCTATCTACATTCAATGCAACTGCTGTACCGTTAAGTGTCCACCCAGTGTATATTACCGGGTCTCCGTAAATAGGGTTTAATATAATCTGCGAAAAACCTTTTGCACAAAATGCAAAAAATAGAGTAATAAATAGAAGTGTTTTTTTCATAGAACAACTTTTACTTTTAGGTAAATAATAGAACAATAAATAGAACGCGTGAAAATGGAGGTCTAAAATAAGAATTATTTTATACTATTTCATTCAATTTTATGAAAAATCGTAATTTAAAAACAACTCATTAACAAGAAAAAAAAGAAATAGCACTTTTAGTTAAAATTTTTAATTTCATATTGCACATATTCATGTTCGTTCGTAGCCAACACATTGCCTTATAAACACTTTGCATATGTGCGCAATTGCCTATTTGATTTAACTTCACACATCCATTATAAGCTACACAAAATGAAATATCTACCAATACCATCAAAATTATACGACCAAAACAGACAGCGCTTCATAAAAAAAATGAGGCCTAACTCTCTGGCTATTTTCCCGGCCAGCCCGGTATTCCCTAAAAGTGGCGACGGCACTTATGGCTACAAGCCTGATGCCGATGTGATGTGGCTATCCGGGATAGTGCAGGAAAAAACAATTGTGGTTTTATACCCCGATAACCCGGATAAAAATATGCGCGAAGTGCTCGTAGTGCTACGCCCAAATGAACTGATGGAAAAATGGGTAGGCCATAAACTTCGCAAGGAAGAAGCAACTGCTATATCGGGTATAAAAAACGTGCAGTGGCTTGATGGCTTTGATACAATGATACAGGTAATGATGAATAGTGCAGATACCGTGTATCTTAATACTAACGAACACAACCGTCTTGATACGGAGCTATACCGCACAGACCTTGTTTTTGTGCAGGAATTAATGAAAAAATATCCCGTGCATACCTACGATCGTGCTGCGCGTATCATGAAAGAGTTGCGGAACATAAAGACCAAAGAAGAAATAGAAGTTACCAAAGTTGCAATAGATATCACTGCCAAGGCCTTGGACCGTGTGCTGAAATTTGTAAAGCCTGGTGTTATGGAATATGAAATCGAAGCAGAAATAACCCATGAATTCCTGCGAAACAGGGCTACCGGCCATGCATATGGCTGTATCATCGCTTCCGGCGATAGGGCACGCACACTTCATTATGAAGAAAATAACCAGGAATGCAAAAACGGTGAATTATTGCTGATGGACTTTGGTGCCGAATATGGAAATTATAATGCGGACCTCACGCGCACAATACCCGTGAATGGCAAATTTACCAAGCGCCAGAAAGAAGTATACAATGCCTGTCTTGCCGTACACAACCATGGCAAAAAAATATTAAAACCAGGCCTTCCATTCCAGGATTATGTGAAAAGCATAAATATGGAAATGGAAAAACAACTGCTCAATATAGGGCTCATAAGCAAGACTGACATTAAAAACCAGGATCCTGAAAATCCCGCATTCCGCAAATATTTTTATCACGGAGTTACACACTACCTTGGCATAGTGGTACATGATATTGGTTCCTATACTGATGTGGTTAAAGAAGGTATGTTATTTACCATAGAACCCGGTATCTATATTGAAGAAGAACAAATGGGCATCCGTATCGAGAATAACATATGGATCACAAAAAATGGCAATATTGATCTCTTTAAAGATATGCCCATTACAGTTGAAGAGATAGAAGCAGCAATGAAAAAGTAGGGATTTATTTTTTTGAGCAGGTAATTCAATATAAAATATAATGAAGAAGATAAGTTGTTTAGCGCTTTTTTTATCTGTAGCATCATATACAGCATCAGCACAGTTATATATTTCAGCTGGCTTGGGCTATGCTATGCCACAGGCAGGGCAAACAATGTACGATACCCCCATTCCATATAATGGCTTTCCTACAGGGTTTAGTGGATCAAGGAATAATAGTACCTCTGCATCAAGCTATACTTATAATATTAAGAGCGCTTCATTTTCTTCAGGTGTCCAGAGCGCTATTGGTATGGGCTATATGTTCTCTGAAAATATTGGCGTGCAACTTGATGCGTCTATCGGGCTCTCAAGTACCAAGTACACTTTTAATGATAATAATGTCAACCTCAACACAGCGGCTTCTCCGGTAGCAGGTTATATTAATACTACCCAGCAGGCAAAAACCCCGGTACTATTAATGCCCGCATTGGTATTGCAAACAGGCGGAGATAAAACCAACCTATATACACGTTTTGGGATTGCACTTCCATTAAACACAAAAATTACACAGGAGCAGGTAATGGCTAATGCACCGGGTACAGGTGCCATATATGTTGATGATTTTACCTGGCAGATAAAAAGCAGTTTTTCCCTCGGATTTACTGCCGCAGCAGGGGTAAGGTATAAAATAAATGATCGCTTTAGTATCTGGGGCGAATTAAGCTTACTATCTATGTCCTTAAATATTAAAGAGCAGGACCTCCAAAGCCTTACCCAAAATGGCCAGTCCATACCACTGTCAAACTATAGCTATCCTACAACCATAAAATTTAGCAAAACCGCTACTGTTGATAGTAATTTGGCTAGTTTCCCTACCTACTCCCAACCATTTAGTAACATAGGCCTAAAAGTAGGCGTAACTTTTAATCTTACAGAGCAGAAACATAACCGTCATTCCCGCCGTAATAATGACGAAGACATTGACAACACCAAACCATTCAAAAGGCGCTGATTACCTTAACCTGTCTACACTCTTTACCAGCTTTTCATCCCGGCTTATGCCTAAGATCGCCAGGATAATAAAAACAAAAGATATAGCCGGAAGTATTGAGCCTATCCAGTAACTTCCATGGGTTGGCGGCGGATTTAATGTACTCAAATGAGCTACCCTGTTCAATGCCATCGAAATAAAAGAGGCTATTGCCAGTATACATACAAAACTTAATCTTGTCTGCCGTTTACGGTTACGAAACATGAATATAGTGATGAGTGGTAAAATTGTCATAACCACCGCTATCAGCAATAATGGATAATGATCGTTTACTTTTACTTCAAAAAATGTATCCGTATTCGTGGTGCCGGTGGTTGTTGCTGCCGACGTAAAAATATGATACGTGTAAAGGCTGAAATAAAACACCCCCGCATTCAGCAGCGCCGCTATAAAAAGATAAATTGATTGTTTGCGTTGTATCATAATAATTAGTTGATTATATTTTTCCCGAAATAAGGTTGCAAAGCTTCTGGTATTTTGATTCCCTCCGGTGTTTGATTGTTCTCTAATAAACAAGCCATGATCCTCGGCAATGCTAGTGAACTGCCATTGAGCGAATGCATCAATTGTGTTTTCCCGTTACCATCCTTAAATCGGATCTTCATCCTGTTTGTTTGGAAAGTTTCAAAGTTGGAAACAGAGCTCACTTCCAGCCACCGCTCCTGTGCTGCGCTATACACTTCAAAGTCATAAGTGATCGCAGATGCAAAACTCATATCGCCACCACAAAGGCGCAATATGCGATATGGCAATCCCAGCGATTGTATCAGTCCCTCCACATGCTTCACCATACTATCAAGCGCATCATAGCTTTTAGCGGGGTGGCATAACTGCACTATTTCTACCTTATCAAACTGGTGCACACGGTTCAGGCCGCGTACATCCTTGCCATAAGACCCTGCCTCCCGGCGAAAGCAGGGAGAATAAGCCGTCATTTTCACAGGCAGGTCTTGCTCTTGTGTTATAGTGTCGCGGTATAGATTAGTTACAGGCACTTCAGCCGTAGGTATCAGGAAAAAATTATCCTCTGTAGCATGATACATCTGGCCTTCTTTATCAGGCAATTGCCCGGTTCCATAAGCCGAAGCCTCATTTACCATAAAAGGCGGCGCAACTTCCATATAGCCCGCATCAATATTCCAGGTTAAAAAATATTGTATAAGTGCCCGCTGTAGTTTCGCACCCTGCCCCATAAATACAGGGAAGCCACTACCCGTTATTTTATTGCCCAGTTCAAAATCTATAAGCCTGTATTTATCTGCAAGTTCCCAATGAGGTAATTTTTGCGCACTCAGATCTGGCATTACTCCATGCTGGCGCACCAATTCATTTTCTTCAGGTGTTTTACCTGCCGGCACACTACTATGCGGCAGGTTGGGCAGGCGCACCAGCATATCCTGGAGTTCTGTTTCCAGATCACCCAGTTTTTGTGCTATATCTTTTGCCTGCTCTTTGTGCAGCCCCACTTTTTCTTTCAGCAGTTCGGCCCCTTCTTTATCGCCTTTAGCCATAAGTTGGCCAATGCTTTTTGCAGCAGCATTTTGTGATGATGCGAGCGCATCATTCTCCACCTGCAATGCCCGGCGGCGCTCATCAACACTTATGATCCTATCTACCAGTTCCGGTTCCTTGAAATTCTTCTTTTTCAGCCCTTCCAGTATAAGTTCCTTATTCTGCCTGAATAATTGTATAGACAACATAATAATAAATATAATTGGTGGCAAAGATAATCTTAAATCTAAAACCCTTTTCCTATTACAATCGCCACTTTTACCATTCCCACGTATATTTACAAACAAATCAGACCCAGTGCCGGACGTAATTCAACTTTTATCAGATCATATTGCCAACCAGATAGCCGCTGGTGAGGTGATCCAGCGCCCGGCATCGGCTGTCAAAGAACTGTTGGAAAATGCCATAGACGCCGGCGCCACCGAAATACAGCTTATAATTAAAGACGCCGGCAAAGAACTGATACAGGTAATTGACAACGGCAAAGGAATGAGCCCCACCGATGCCCGTATGAGCTTTGAACGGCATGCTACCTCCAAGATACGCAGTATAGAAGATCTATTTACTATACGAACTATGGGTTTCCGTGGTGAGGCACTCGCATCAATTGCCGCCGTCACCCAGGTAGAACTGAAAACCCGCCAATCAACCACCGAAGCAGGCACCCGCATAGTAATAGAAGGTACCGAAGTAAAACTACAGGAGCCATGTGCGGTAAATCTCGGCACTTCCATTAGCGTAAAAAATCTTTTTTTTAACGTTCCCGCCCGGCGCCACTTCCTCAAAAGTACCACTACCGAATTACGGCATATACTTGATGAGTTCACCAGGGTCGCGCTTGCATACCCGGCCATTGCTTTCCGGTTTTATAATAATGGTACCGAACAGTATCACCTCACATCCGGCAGCATGAAGTCGCGCATTGTTGCACTGCTGGGAAATGCTTATGAAAAAAACTTAGTGCCGGTAGAAGAAAATACCGACATGCTCAATATTCATGGGTTTATCGGTAAGCCGGAGGCAGCAACCCGCACCCGGGGTATGCAATTCTTTTTTATCAACGGCCGTTTTATTCGCAACGCATACCTCAACCATGCCGTCGTGCAGGGGTACGAAGGCCTGCTAGAAAAAGAGTCATTCCCGTTCTATGTATTGTTCATGGAAGTCGATCCAGGAAGAGTTGATGTGAATGTACACCCCACTAAACAGGAAGTAAAGTTTGAGGACGACCGCATGATGTATGCTTACCTCAACTCTGCCGTAAAACATGCGCTTGCAAGATATAACATAGCACCCTCCCTCGATTTTACCCTCAACCCCGAAATACAGCAACTACCATCTGTTCAGCTACCCTATACCGACCGGCAAAAAGAAAACATTCAAAAAGGGTACCTCTACAATGCGTTCAGCGATAAAGACCAGGCACACTTAATAGAGCGCAAAGACAGCCTCAAACGATGGAAAGAACTCTACGAGATAGCAAAATCTCCCGTAGCATCGCAGAAAGGCGCATCGCAGCAAACCGTGGGCGATATGTATTTATCAACCGGAACTGAAACTGGTGAAAACGCAACTCAGGGAACCTTACACAATAGCACGGAAACCGACCCTAAGAGCAACAATATGATGCTCATACATGGCACCATGCTCGCCACTACCGTAAAAAGCGGCCTGATGCTCATACACATTCGCCGCGCCCAGGAACGTATCTGGTACGAGCGGCTGCTCGAAGAATGGAACAGCCAGGATACACCATCACAGCAAGTACTGTTTCCAATAGCTTACGAAGTATCTCCCCAGGATGCTATTTTACTCACTGAAGTATTAGCTGATCTGGCACGCATAGGGTTTGATATTGCCCCATTCGGCAAAAGCACTTTTGTGGTGCAGGGCATTCCATCCGGCCTGCCACCCGGCGAAGAGAAAAATGTACTGGACGAAGTACTCGACCACCTGAAACACGAATCGCCCGATGCGGTAAACAAACGTACAGAACTACTACTCGTACACATGGCCCGCCGCCTTAGCCGCAATAAGCACACAATTATGCAACCGGAAGCACAACAGGCCCTCATTGATGAGCTCTTTGCCTGCTCCCAACCGGAATACACCCCCGATGGCAAAAAGGTTTTCGTAATGATAAAAAAAGACGAGCTGGAAAATATGCTCGCATAACTGTATCTGCGCTCACTCGACCTCACCCGCTCCTTCGGAGAGGGCCGGGGAGAGGCCTTATTTCTTCTTCGGCTTCTCTATCGGCTTTGGTTCTATCACCGAGTACCGGAATGTAGTATCCGTAGCAGGCGCTTCCCCTTTAAAGAAACTTATTTCAGTAATGTTCTCTCTTATTATTGGCACACCCGTAATTCTTAGTGAGCCCGCTGTATTTGGGTATACGATCTTCAGATCGTATGTGCCGGGTAGTATGTTGTTGGTTTCATAATAACCGGTTGAATCTGTAAACCCTGATGCTCCGATACTGGAATCAGACAAGTATATAAATGCCTGCACTCCTTTGATTGGCCGCTTACGCATATCAGTAAAATAACCGCCAATCGCGTTTTTGTGATAAACACCCGCTTTTTGCGGAATAACAGAAATATTCGGGTGTGTTTCTTTCTTTTTCTGTCCGGAAGCTGCTCCGAAAATAAACAGGCAAACAGCCAGCGCTATAATTTGTTTCATACTATAAGTATCTGATTTGGGGAATAAATGTAAACAATATTCTAAAATTCTAATAAAATCTCCCTCAGGGTTTTATAGCATGCCCTTAAAACCTTAATTTTGCATCTAATATGAGTGATGTTGCAATACCAAAAGTGCCGTTAACCGCCAAAGATTTCGCCACAGATCAGGAAGTCCGCTGGTGTCCCGGCTGTGGAGACTATTCCATACTTAAACAAGTCCAGACCATATTACCCCAAACAGGCATACCCCGGGAGAATATAGTTATTATCTCAGGTATAGGCTGCAGTTCACGCTTCCCGTATTATATGAATACCTATGGCATGCACTCCATTCACGGGCGTGCCACAGCCATAGCATCCGGCCTCAAGGCCACCCGCCCTGAGCTCAGCGTATGGATCGTAACCGGCGATGGCGACGGCCTCAGCATTGGCGGCAACCACACCATACACCTGCTGCGCAGGAATTTTAATGTCAATATCCTCCTGTTCAATAACGAGATCTATGGTCTCACAAAAGGCCAGTATTCACCTACTTCCGAAGTCAATAAGATCACCAAGAGCACCCCTGCCGGTAGTATTGATCACCCGTTCAACCCATTGGCATTGGCGCTCGGCGCAGACGCCACGTTTATTGCCCGCAGTATGGACCGTGACCCCAAGCACCTGCAGCAGATGCTGCTCCGCTCAAATGGCCATCACGGCACTTCATTCCTCGAGATATACCAGAATTGCAACATATTTAATGATGGCGCATTCGAAATGTTTACCGAAAAAGGCTCCAAAGCCACCGAAACACTAATGCTCGAGCAAGGCCAGCCGCTTATTTACGGAGCCAATAAAGACAAGGGTATCCGCCTCAATGGCCACAAACCCGAGCTGGTTGATCTCACCGCAGGCTTTAGCGCCGCCGACCTCTGGATACATGACGAAAACGATTTCTACAAAGCCCAGATACTCACCCGCTTCTTCGACGACCCATCTGTGCCCGGCCATGCACCCCGCCCGTTCGGTGTGTTTTACGCCACACAGCGCGCCACCTATGAAGATGAAATGGAATTGCAGATAGAAGAGATCATTGCCGCCAAAGGAAAAGGCAACCTCGATAAACTACTCTCCGGCAAAGAAACCTGGACAATTGAATAGTCTGAACCTCGATTCACTTGATTATAAGATTTAAAGGATTCATTTTCATAAAACAAAACGGTATATTTTATTGATTATTTTTACAATCAGGAAAATCCTTTAATCCTTTAATCAAGGTTCAGTCTTGTCTCTAAAAAAACTCGCAGGGCAAACAGTTTGGTATGGGCTTAGCAATATTGCCGCTAAGCTCCTCAACCAGATATTGACACCACTGATCACCTACATGCTCAGAAGGCCTGCGCAAATGGTCGACTATGGTAATTTCAGTATGATCATGGCCTGCGTTTCTATGGCCAATGTACTCTTTACCTATGGCATGGAGACAGCCTATTTCCGTTTCTCCTCATCTGGCACAGATCAGAAAAAATTATTCCAGACAGTCTTTACTTCCTTGCTCGTCAGCTCCGTAGTCTTTAGTGCCCTGCTCATTATGTTCCGCGTGCCCATAAGTGATTTCTTCGGGCTCGGGGCTCATACCGAGTATATTACCTGGTGTGTGCTCATCATAGCTATCGATACGCTGGCGGCCATACCCTTCGCCCGGTTGCGGCAGGAAGAGCGCCCCCGCAAATATGCATTCGTTCGTGTGGCAGGCATTTTTGTCAATATTATCCTTGTCTCTTACTTTATTGTTTACAGCCCCGGCGCTGTTGCCGCACATCCCACCACCGCTTATGCACAGTGGTACGCCGGCAATACCAATGTAGGCTTTCTCCTCCTTGCCAATCTCGCCCAGTCCACCGTTACATTCCTGTTGTTATTCAAAGAGTGGATCGGCTTTCGCTTTAAGTTCGATGCTGCGCTCTGGAAAAAAGTATTCATGTACAGCGCCCCCATGGTCATAATTGGCCTCGGCGGTATGATCAATGAAACCATGGACCGCCTCATGCTCCCAAAGCTGCTCCCCGCAACCGAGGAAGTACGCAAAACCGCCGTAGCTATTTATGCCGCCAATTATAAGATCGCCATTTTCATTACCCTGTTTATTACCGCATTCCGCATGTCTGCCGAGCCCTTTTTCTTCAGCCAGGCAGCCGACAAAAACGCCCCCAAAACCTATGCACGCGTCATGAAGTGGTTCGTTATTATCCTATGCCTTGCATTCCTCTTCACATCCCTCTTTATCGATATCTGGAAGCACTACATCCCTGCCGAATATCGCCAGAACGGCGGCGTGGGGGTAGTGCCCATACTGCTCGCCGCCAATGTGGCCCTCGGCATTTACTACAACCTCTCTGTCTGGTACAAGATCACTGATAAGATGTACATGGGTATGATCATCACCCTCATCGGGGCAGCTATCACGCTTATTATCAACTTTGCATTCATCCCCACCTATGGCATGTATGCCTGTGCATGGGCCACGCTGGCGGCTTATGGCAGCATGATGGTCATTTCCTACTTCCTGGGGCAGCGCTACTTTCCCGTGCCATATGCTACCAAAAAACTGGTGTCTTACCTGGTGGTAATGCTGGTGCTGTTCTTTGCAGAGAAAGCCGTCATGTATTTTACCGGCATCGTTATCATAAGGCTCACCGCCGCCACTGCGCTTATGTTCCTCTTCCTTCGCCTCGTTTTCACGGTAGAGAAAAAGGAGTTGGTTGGTATGCCCGTGATCGGGAAATGGATAAAATAATGCAGGTGTCCCACACCTCCCGGGTGTGGGACACCTACTGATACCCACTAAAAAATAACTGTTGCACTTAGCTCCATTGCTACTATCACCCTTCGTTGCGTCGCACTCTTGTACGTTCATAGTATTATTCTGCTTGCTCTTTATGTGAAAAAGGTGCATGCACCTTTTAAAGAATAAGGTAGGAAAAAACCAATTTTATCAAAAATAAAATATTTACAAATTTTAACTTTATTTCACTTTAAAACTTATATGTTTGCTATACAATACATCGATATGAACATAGACATTCGAGGCAAGATTAATGAGAAAAAACTAGCTTACAATAACACATTGCTTCCATTATATGAAGCCATTGCAAATTCGATACATTCTATTGAAGATGATAGTGCAACCAAACCTGGATTAATTGAGGTTGATATTATTCGGTCTAATGAACCTGAGTTGAATTTACCAGGAATGAAGAAACCGCAAATAATTGATTTCAATATAACGGATAATGGTATTGGATTTAATGATGAAAATTTTGAATCATTTAATCTAG
>CAIRZD010000178.1 GCA_903882965.1 uncultured Bacteroidota bacterium | reverse complement strand
TGCATAAATTCAATGGCTGGGACAGGCCTATACTTACAGACAGCGGCGGCTACCAGGTATTTTCACTGGCTGCTAACCGTAAAATAAAAGAAGAAGGGGTTGTTTTCCAGTCGCACATAGACGGATCGCGGCACCTGTTTACACCAGAGAACGTAATAGATACGCAACGGAGCATAGGCGCAGATATCATAATGGCTTTTGATGAATGCCCACCCTACCCATCGGAATATGACTATGCGCAGAAATCAATGGAACTCATCCACCGCTGGCTGGCGAGGTGTGTGCAGCAAATGGGAAATACAGAAGCTAAATATGGTTATGAACAAACCCTATTCCCGATAGTGCAGGGCGGAACTTACAGAGACCTGCGGCAGGCATCGGCGGAATTTGTGGCGGGCATGGAATGTGACGGCAATGCAATAGGCGGGCTATCAGTGGGCGAACCTGAGGAAATGATGTATGAGCTTTGTGCCCTTTGCTGTGAGCACCTGCCGACAGATAAACCCCGCTACCTCATGGGTGTAGGCAACCCCTGGAATATACTGGAGAATATAGCGCTGGGGGTAGATATGTTTGACTGTGTGATGCCTACACGGAATGGCAGGAATGGCATGCTTTTTACCACTAAAGGTGTAATGAATATCAAGAATAAAAAATGGGAAAATGATTTCAGCCCGATAGATGAAGACCTGGATTGTGAGACTAGCCAATATTATTCAAAAGCCTATTTGCGCCACCTGTTCGTTTCTTCGGAAATACTGGGGCTGGAAATAGCGAGCATACACAACCTTGCTTTTTACTTACATTTGGTAAAGGTGGCGCGTGAGCATATTTTGCAAGGCGATTTCAACTCATGGAAAAACGGAATATTACCAATATTAAAACAAAGAATGTAACCCCAAACCCCTGAAGGGGCTTACCCCCGTGTTATAGTAGCGGGTGACTTGATTATGGAGAAAGACAAAGCAGATATCAATAATAATAAAGGCATCGAAACCACAAATTCAGGTAAGGCCTGGAATATGCTGCGGTTAAAGAAGCTGGACTGGTATATTATCAAAAAACTGTTAAGCACCTTTTTCTTTGCGATAATGGTGTTGGCTCTGATCTCGTGTGTAATTGATTATTCGGAAAAAGTAGACGCGATCGTTTCTAAAAAAGTGCCGTTTGCAGAGGTTGCCAATTATTACAAGAATTTCATACCTCACATTACCGCCCTATTATTCCCGTTGTTTATTTTCATAGCTACGATTTTCTTTACTTCCAAAATAGCGTATAAGTCTGAGATCATAGCTATTCTTTCGTCGGGGGTATCGTTTCAACGGTTTTTAAGACCTTATGTTATTGGCGGCGGATTTCTGTGCCTGGTATCGCTGGTAGCTAACCACTGGATAATACCGGTTGCCAATAAACAACGTATACATTTTGAAGACACCTACATAAACGAAGGCAACTATACTTATGCAGGGGATAATATACACCTGGGCATATCGAAGGGCGTGTATATATACATGCAGAATTTTAATTTCGGCAACCTGACAGGAAACCGTTTTACTGCTGAAAAGATATCCGGTACGCTGCTCAAAGAAAAGCTAATGGCTGATTACGTATCATATGATACGGTAAAGAAAAACTGGCACCTGCATAATGTAGTGATCCGCACTAACGACAGCCTTTCGGAACATGTACATAAAGTTTTTGATACCAACATAAAGTATTCGTTTGTGCCACTGGACCTTAGTAAAACCGATGCCATAAAAGAAGCACTTACCACTTCACAACTTACCACTTACATAGACCAGGAAAAACTGCGCGGGCGTGAAAACCTGAACCTGTATTATATAGAAAAAGACAGGCGTTCGGCACAACCATTTGCGGGTTTTGTGCTTACGCTGATGGGGGCCTGTATTGCCAGCCGAAAGATACGCGGTGGCAGCGGGCTTCACCTGGCGCTGGGAATTGTGATCAGTGCTATATATATAATGTTCATGCAGCTATCTACTACTTTTTCAGCAAAATCAAACCTGAGCCCTATGTTGGCAGTATGGATACCTAATGTGATATTTGCCGGGGTTGCTTACTTATTATATAAAAGACAGGCAAAGTAGTTTTGATCTCATATTGAGGGCATAATATTTATACATGATAATTGAGGCAAGTCGTTTGCATTAATTCATTATTATAATCTGATCGCCATGAACAACGCCACCCCTGAAGTACCCCAACAACCGGATACACATGAAATACCAACTACCCCACCTGAAAATCCGCCTTTACCTGCCCCACCGCCAATAAGTGTACCGAAGCAAGACCCTATACCGCCAGAAACACCAACACAAATACCACCTCCACAGCCAATGGAAGTATCGGCAAAAGTGCAATAGAGCGTCTATACTAAAAGCATATATTAAATAATAAATCCATTAGCCTATTATTCGTACCTTTGCGCCCATGAAAAATTTGCGTGAAATAAGCCTGCCGGAACTTGAAGTGATGATGGCAGCAATGGGTGAGCCAAAATTCAGGGCTAAACAAGTGCATGAATGGGTGTGGCAAAAGTTTGCCGCAGACATTAATGATATGACCAATCTATCGAAAGCGCTTCGTGAAAAGCTGGCGGAGGAATATTTTATACCTAAAGTAAAAATGCACCACAGCCAGTATAGCAGCGACGGCACTATAAAAAACCGTCTACAACTGCATGACGGCTTTTATGTGGAAAGTGTGCTTATACCTACTGAAAAACGTATGACTGCCTGTGTATCTTCACAGGTAGGTTGCTCGCTTTCCTGCAAATTTTGCGCTACGGGGTATATGGACAGGAAAAGAAATTTGGATTTTGATGAGATCGTAGATGAAGTAACCCTGCTGAACGAACTGGCACAAAAACACTACAATAAAAACCTTTCCAATATTGTATTCATGGGTATGGGCGAGCCGCTGCTCAACTATAAGAATATGATGAAAGCTATAGAGCGCATATCATCACCGGAAGGCCTGGGTATGAGCCCGAAACGTATTACTGTATCAACAGCAGGTGTAGCCAAGATGATAAAACAACTAGCTGATGACAAGGTGCGTTTTAAACTGGCGCTATCACTGCATGCCGCTACAGACCATAAGCGTAACGAGATAATGCCTATCAATGAGACCAATAACCTTGCAGCACTTATAGAAGCGCTCAACTACTTTTACAAAGCAACAGGGAACGAGATCACTTTTGAATACATACTTTTCAAAAACTTCAACGATAGCATTGCTGATGCAGATGACCTGATAAAGGTATACCGCCAGGTGCCAGCAGACCTCATCAATATTATAGAATACAACCCGATAGATGCTGCACGCTTTGAAAAGCCGGATGAAGAAACTACGGATGAATTTATGAAATACCTTACCTCTAAAAGGGTGAATGTACGCCTTAGAAGAAGCAGGGGCAAGGATATTGATGCTGCCTGCGGACAGCTGGCAAATGTAGATCATACAACTGCGCCATAAAGAAGATACACAGCGATGTATTGTGAAGAATAAAGCGCCGACTTGTAAAAGCCGGCGCTTTACCTTTTAATGACTATTATCTTGCTTCTCCTGTACCAGTATCACTTGTATTAACGTTTGCGCGAGTAGAATCTGCCATTTTATCTGAAGAGCTCCGGGCATCGGGGGTGATCGGTGAGGCACTATTGCTGTTACTTGTACCCGTACTTACATCAATTGAAGAATCGCTGGTACTTGTAGAACTGGCGCTTGTGCGACTACCACATGATGCTGTGAACAGGCCTAGCCCTAATATTATTGCAATGCACTTTATAGTTTTCATAAAAATATTTTTTTATGAATAGTTATAAATATTGTGCCGTAACGGAAAATGTTAATATAAAAATGAGAAAGTATTAATATTCCTGATGTTTTTTTATATTTTGTAGTTTGAAGCTATAAGATAAGTTTATGCGAATGGTAATGAGATGTGTTATTCTATACTTTTTTATTGTGCTACCTGCTATTTGCTATGGACAGTCTGGTGCTATATATTTTGATAAAGACTGGAAAAAGTCAGAGCAAAAAGATGCAGAATACATACGCACCTATGAAATGGGAACTGACAATAAATATAAAGTAGAGGATCGTTACATTAACGGTAATAAGTTACAAATGAGCGGCTATTATTCCTCACTAGATTCAGACGGCATTAGAGATGGTCACTTTGTTTATTATAGTGATGGCGGGTTTGTAATAAAAGAGGGCAATTATGAACATGATATAAAAGCAGGCGAATGGAAATACTATTATGCAAATTCCAAAAACATTAAAAGAATTGAACACTCAAAAAACGGGATATTCTCCGGTGAATCAACTTCATATTATGAAAATGGGAAAATAAAAGATAAAGAGGTCTATGATGAAAAAACGAACTCTACTATCTACATCCAGTATGATGAAGCAGGTAAAGAAATAACACATACTTCTTATACCGAAGTAATGCCCAAACCTCCTTATAATCTTAATAGCTATATTGCTAAAAACATGAAGTATCCCCGTAAAGCAAGAAAAAATAACATTACGGGTAGAGTCGATGTAAAGTTTACGGTTGATATAGATGGTAAAATTACAAATACCAGCGTACTAAAGCATATTGATCCTCAACTGGATGCAGAAGCTTTAAGGATAATATCAGAAATGCCCCCATGGAATCCTGGAACGCAAAACGGAGTACCTGTAAAAGTTTATTTTACACAGCCCATAATATTTAATCTTCAGTAAAGATTATTTGCTATGGTGTTTTCACCACCTCCTCGACATCGTCATCACCGGTAAGGTTATCCATCTGGCCTAAAATATGGGCTGAGCGCCACTGTACCATGCGGCTCTCCGGTTTTACAGAGTATTTTTTAGGATTGGGCAGGCAGGCTATAATCATTGCGGCCTCTGCGGGAGTAAGATCTTTGGCGTGCTTATTAAAATATGCTTTTGATGCGGCTTCTATGCCAAATATGCCGGGGCCCATTTCTATTACGTTGAGATACACTTCCATTATCCGGCGCTTACCCCATGTCCACTCTATTAGTTGGGTGAAATAAAATTCGGGGACTTTCCTTATATATCTTGTGGCACCACTACCCTGCCAGAGAAATACGTTTTTGGCGGTTTGCTGGCTTATGGTACTGGCCCCGCCTCCACGTATGCGTTTTTTACGGCCTGGCTTAGCATTCATGCTCTTATCAATGGATTTCCAGTCGAAGCCGCCATGCTCGGGGAAAAGCTGGTCTTCACTGGCTATGGCTGCCAGCTTCACAGAGCGGGGTATCTGGTTCCAGCTTACGTAATCCCTTTTAAGGCCATAGCCATCAGTGAGTGCGCCTATCTGTGTCATAGTTATTGGTGGCATTACCCACCGGCACAATACCACATACAATATTGAAGAAACGAACAGGATAAGTATGATACGGAGCGTGTATCTAATGATTTTCCCGCCTAATGTTTTTTTCCCGGCCATGAATGGGCGAAATTAGAAATAATAGTTGTAAGTCATTAGCCATAAGTGATAAGCGCCGGATAATTAGCAAACTTTTGTATTATCATATTTATTTTTTGTTTGTCATGAAATTTTCCTGCCACATTTAGAAAAATGAACCCAATAGATTACATTTGCACTGCTACAAAACTGTAACACATGAGTCACGATACAAATCACGGACATTCAACTGAAAATAAGACCATAATATCTTTCAAGAATTCTTTCTGGCTGGTAATTATTATAGTAGGGCTATTCGTAGCTGCACTCAACTTTGTGAAAGCAGAAAGCGGCCCTGATGAAGAGAAAGGCAAAGAAGCTACTGAAATGAAAGCCGGCGGCGAAGCTACCAGTGAAAAGAGTGAGCAGAAAGCAGAAGAAGCACCAAAACCAGCCGCTGCAGCACAAGACACCGCCAAAGGCGCGAAATAATATCTCCCCGAAATGCAGGAAAATGATGTGATCGTAGTAACAGGTGCGGCCGGTTTTATAGGGAGCTACCTGGTTGGTTATTTGAACCACCTTGGTTTTGACCAATTGATACTTGTAGATGATTTCTCAGTGGAGGCAAAAAGCGCTAACCTGGCGAATAAAAAATTCCTGCATAAAATACACCGTGAGCAGTTTTTTGACTGGAAACTGAGCCACAAGGGCCAGATAAAACATGTTTTTCACCTGGGAGCACGCACAGACACCACTGAAATGGACTATGCCGTGCATAAAAAGTGGAACCTTGATTACTCAAAAAATATATGGGAAATGTGCACAGCAGGGAATATACCGCTGGTATATGCATCATCTGCTGCCACGTATGGCAATGGCGAGCATGGATATGCAGACGACCATGATATTGTAACCAAGCTGCAGCCACTAAATCCATATGGGGTTTCCAAGAATGAATTTGACATATGGGCGTTGGAGCAAAAGAACACCCCACCCTTTTGGGCCGGGCTTAAGTTCTTTAATGTCTTTGGACCGAATGAATTCCATAAGGGGCGCATGGCCTCTGTTATTTTTCATGCGTATAACCAGATAATGGAAAAGGGAGAAGTAAAACTATTCCGCTCTCACAACCCTGATTATAAAGACGGGGAGCAGATACGTGACTTCATTTATGTAAAAGATGTGGTGCAGATATGCGTATGGTTGATGCAAAAACAACCTGCCAGCGGCCTTTACAACACCGGAACCGGTAAAGCACGTACATTTAAAGACCTGGTGAAAGCAATCTTCGATACCCTGCACATACCAGAAAACATAGTATTCATAGACACCCCTGTAGATATCCGCGATAAATACCAATACTTTACTGAAGCGGATATGACCAAGCTGCATAAAGCCGGATATAATACCCCTTTCTACTCACTGGAAGATGGGGTGAAGGAGTATGTGACGGAGTATCTTTCCGAGGGAAAATACTATTGATTTTATTGTTGTTTTTTCTTGTATACCGATTAGCCTTTATTTCAGGAAAATCCGGTAAATTTGTTATAAATAATGAGTATATGACAAATGCAGCGATTCGGCAACAATTACACGAGTATATAGATATTACGGATGATAAGAAAATTGAGGCGCTTTATACACTCCTTCAAAATGATATGGGGCCCTCATACTCAATTCCTGCTGATGAACTCCATATGCTCCATGAACGCGCGGAAAAATATCTAAAAGGCAGTTCCACCCTTACTGTAGAGGAATCGCATAATAAAATAAGACAACAAAGAAAGAAACCATGAGCTATAGTTTAAAGCTAGCTCATGAAGCGCAATACGAAGAAACGGATGCCTATAATTACTATGAGGATATACGCGCAGGCTTGGGTGATGACCTGCTTTTAGAATTAGAAAAATGCTATACTAAAATATCCAACTACCCATTTTATTATAGTTACCTTGAAAACTCGAATATACTGCGCCATATCAGACTCAGCCGTTTTCCATACATTATAATTTATCTTGTTTCAGGGAACAACATTATTATACTTTCTGTAAGAAATACACACAGGCAGCCATTTATTTAGACATTTTTCATGTAGGTAAAACAGTTGTGCCACACTTTTGAAGTGT
>CAIRZD010000177.1 GCA_903882965.1 uncultured Bacteroidota bacterium | reverse complement strand
TTTCCATGTTCCAATAGGTTAGAATGGGCTGACACGGTAGTTCCGTATGAACAACAAATTGAACAGGGCGCATCTTTTGCTAATTTTAGCAACTGAGGGTTACGGTAAGCCTTGGTTTTGAGATAGCTAGACATTAGCGTTAGCCTTTTCCATTGTTTGCCACGCACTAATCTTTATCTTGGCTGCTTCAATGAGGAATCTGAGCTTCTCATCTTCATAAATAGCGGTCTTCATAGCGTCTAAATGTGTAATATATTCAACATTTTTATAGGCTTCTCGTTCTTGGGCATTGACGGGCATATCTAGGTTTTCAGACATCAACTGAGCTTTAAGAGACTTGCGATATTCCTCCATATACACCCGATTAGACCTGTTTACGGCTGCGCTCTCTGCTGAATCTCTCAAAAAATCTAATGCTTTTTCAATATCACGCTGACTTATCATTAGATTTCTCCCAATTAGAGTTAGCTATTTCTACATACTTCTTAAAATCACCATCCCAACGCTTTTTACCTATATGGGCTACTGATATATCAGGATGTACATAGACTTTCTCTCCTAGGCTTCTCCATTTAGTGCAAAAACACACATCCTCACCCAAAAGATTTCCATCTACTACTTTTGTTTCAAATACATGGCGGTAAACTTTTTCCCCGTCTTTGTATTCTTGGGAGTTTTCCCACATTATCTTAATGGCCCGTTTAGAAATCCTAAAGAATCCTGTACCAACGGCTCTCACATCTAATAAACCATGATAAAAGTCAAATTTCTTGTCAAAAGTTTTAACATTGTAGTGAACTAGGTCATTCTTAGAGATAACGGCTCCTCCGATAACATCCACAGTCGGAGAGATTAAATTACCAAAGTCTTGTTGAGTCCATCCTTGGTCTGAATCAATAAATATCAAATCATCTACTTCAGCTTCATATGCCATACGAAATAGCTCATCACGGGCTTTTTGAATCAATGAGCAGCCTACAATCGTTTTAAGGGTAAGCTGTATCTCATTTAAGACACATAATTCCATTGTCTGAAAAAATGACATCATAAATTCAAGTTCTAACCTGCCATCATAAACAGGGGTTCCAATCATTATTTTTCTAATTTTGCTCATACCATTCCTTAAAGTATTCTGGGCGATTAGTTCTAATCCATTCTTTTGGTGCTTCTATGTTTTTATCAAAATCCATTCCCATAGTTTGTGAGCCGACATGATGGATATAAGAACGAGATACAAAATGTTGATACCCAAATTTATTTAAGTCTTTACAGATAACATCATCCGAAAACCAGTTAATTGGAGGAAATTGAGCTTTGGAAAATGCTTCTTTGCTTATCCAGGAAAACAATGGTGATACTGCAGGAGATTTAATAATATTAGGTTCTATCCCATTAGCAATACTTTGATTTTGCCTAACATAGTCAGACCGTGCTGCAACTAAACCAACGCTACGAGGAAAACGGTTATTTAAAAATTCAACATCCTCTACTAATCTTTCATAAGAATTTGGAGTTAAAACTATATCGTCATTAGCAATAATGATTTCGTCATAGTCTCTAAAAGCGACTTCCATTGCTGCGTTATAGTCATCCCCAAAATTACCCATAAACCCTTCAAATATCATTAAATTGACATCAGGGTTATAAGTTCTTACAGAAGTTTGCATCACAGATAAACTACGAGAGCCAACGGTACATACCACAATAGGAATCATTATTGCACCACTATTTTAGGTTCGTCTGCCTCTTTAGGTTTAAGCCATTCTTCACGTTGACGTAAAAACTCTTTAGCAAAGGCAAATCCAATGGCAGTCATTTGTTCCATAGGCTTTTCAAGTTGTTTCCCCAAATCACTTGATACCATAGCTTCAATAACGGCTAAAG
>CAIRZD010000176.1 GCA_903882965.1 uncultured Bacteroidota bacterium | reverse complement strand
TATTTTTTTACCAGCAATTGATTCCTCGCATACTTCATCAGGTTATTTTTTGAAGACCATACTATACATTGTTGGAAAATAAACATTCAAATAAAATAAATAATACTGTGCCAAATATTGCTTTTGCAGGCTATATGGTTATTCCTATCTTTGCCCGACTTTTAAAAAACGGGTTGTTGCCTGTGGTCATTTCATTATAGCTATTAAATTTTTTTTTGTATGCGGAAAAGCATAGGCCTTGTGGCTGCTATCCTATTTTTATTTTCATGTGCCGCACTGGCGCAAAACCATAATGGTACTATAAAGGGCTTTGTGTACGATAATAAGACCGGGGAGCCGATGATCTATACCAATGTAATTGTTGCCAATGCGAAAACTGGCGTACAAACTGATGTGAACGGGTATTTTTCTATAAACCTGGTATCCGGGAGTTATTCTTTGTTGGTGACTGCCGTAGGCTATGATTCGAGTATAACGACAGTGAATTTATTGCCCGATGCTATAGTGAGCAAGCGCATAACGCTGACAAGAAAGGAAGTAGAACTGAAAAATGTAGCCATATCAGGGAGGAAAACAGATAAAATGACGCATATCAATATAGGCGTTACTAACATCACTCCGCGCGAACTCAAGTTGCTGCCAAGCGCAGGTGGGGAACCCGATTTGGCACAGTATCTACAGGTAATACCCGGGGTAGTATTTACCGGTGATCAGGGCGGGCAGTTGTATATACGTGGCGGCTCTCCATCACAAACAGGTATTTACCTTGATGGTATAACTATTTATAATCCGTTCCACTCTATAGGCTTGTTCTCTGTATTTGAAACGGAGGCTATCCGTAACGTAGACGTTTATACTGCGGGTTTTGACGCGCAATATGGCAACCGTACATCGGCCATAGTAGATGTGCATACGAAGGATGGTAATAAAAATGAGATTGCCGGGTTGGTATCCGTATCGCCTATCATGGCGCGCGTGATGCTTGAAGGGCCAATAGTGAAATCGAAAAAAGATAATGGGGCCGGTATTACTTTCCTGGTGACTGGTAAAAGCAGCTACCTGGACCAGACATCTAAATCTATTTATGGTGGTTTTGGCGAGCCATACAGCAGCGGGCTGCCATATAAATTCAGTGATTATTATGGTAAGGTTACTTTCAATGGGGGCAATGGCAGTAAGCTAAACCTGTTTGCTTTTAATTTTGACGACCACGCGCAGTTATTAAATGACTCCAGCAATGCCGTAAACCCGGTTGTAGCCAATTATCACTGGAAGGCGACAGGTGCAGGTGCTACATTTGTAATAACTCCCGGAAACAGTGCTGCATTGATTGATGGTAAATTTGCTATTTCTAATTATAATATTACCCTTGGTAATGAGCAGGTGGTAATACCGCAGGATACTATGCCTCGTTCCAGCCAGATAGGCGGCTTCCAGGCTGCGATAAATTTCACTTATTTCCTGCCAAATTACAGCCAACTGAAATATGGGGTGGATGTAAGCGGCACAAATACTTCGTTGAATTATTACAGCAGCAACGGATTTATAACAGCAGAGAACCAGCAGGGAACGGTTGCTGCATTGTACTTTTTATACCGCAAGGATTTCAGCAATACATTCATCCTGGAGCCAAGCATACGTTTCCAGTATTATTCTGAACTGAATAAGTTATCACCGGAGCCGAGGTTGGGAATAAAATATAACATATCAGATAATGTGCGCTTGAAATTTGCTGCGGGTATTTATTCGCAGGATATCATCAGTACAAAATCAGACCAGGATATTGTGAACCTGTTTACAGGCTTTCTGCTGAGTCCCAATGAATCAATACCAAATGCAAGCGGGAACTACGTACAAAGCAACCTGCAGACTGCTTACCATGGGGTAGGGGGGATAGAGGTAGATGTAAATAAAGTAGAACTGAATTTTGAGCCATGGGTAAAATACTTTGGCCAGGTAAATGAGCTCAATAATGATTATAGTCCGGGCAAATCTGGGACCCAATCACAGCAACGTATTTACAACTCCTCTTTTATTGCTGCTACAGGACTTGCTTATGGGGCAGACGTTTCTGCAAAATATAGCTATCAAAGAGTATACTTATGGGGTGCGGTAGGTTACCAGGACGTAACATATACTAGTGTAGATGCACAGGGTAACATACAAACCTACCCAACTCCGTTTGATACCCGGTTTAACGCTAACGTAGTTGCGGCTTATACATTAGGTAAAAAGAAGGATTGGGATGTATCATTCCGATTTAATATACACGCCCCATTTCCGTTTACCCAAACCCAGGGGTTTTATGAAAATGGGGTAATATCATCGACTAGCCTGGCTCCAAACCCAAATACAGCAAACCCACCAATAGGTATTGCCTATGCCAACCAAATTAATGGCGGGCGACTATCGTGGTATCACAGGCTGGACTTTTCGGTGAAAAAACGTTTTAAACTATCTAATAAGTCAAACTTAGATGCTACTTTTGCTATAATCAATGTGTATGACCGGCAGAATGTTTTTTACGTAAACCGAATCACGAATCAGGTAATTTATCAATTTCCGTTTTTTCCTAGTATAAATCTTACATGGACCTTTTAACGTATCGCGCTGAATGATGTTGCAAAACCAAAGACGCCCAGCCCTGCCGGTTGCTTTAATAGCGATCATAATGCTATCCGGCATGGCATCTTTTGCACAAATTCTGACACCTGATATTCCTCACAACCGATCTTTGATACTTGCCGAAGAGCAGTATGGGCAAGGGCTTTATTCACTTGCAGCTCAGTCTGCACGGCTTTATTTATCTCAAAATGGCAGTGTAGCCCTTGCGTATACACCCAAGACAAACGCGGCAGCTGCAGCGGATATCGATAAAGCAAAATATTACCTTGCGCTTTCCCTCCTGAAAGCAGAAATGAATGGCTGCACAGACTCTGCCGTGCATGAAATGACCACTACCCCAAGTGTGGCTTACGCTCAGCGTATCGCATTTGCGCTGGCCATGTATTATTTTGAACGTGATGAATATATAAAAGCTATACCACTATACGAAGCCGCTGGCATAGCTAACCTGAACAACAAGGAAATTGCCGATTCAAAATTTGAATTGGCATACTGCTATTTTAATAACCGGGAGTTTGATAAATCTGCGCCACTTTTCATGTCTATAAAAGAAATGAAAGATGGGAGGTATTATATGGCAGGGAATTATTATTACGGCCTGCTATGCTACAATGCAAATAAATACAATGAAGCCCTGAAAAGTTTTGAGGTAGTAAAAAACGCAAAAGAATACCGCGCCATAGTGCCCTATTACATAGCTGAGCTCTACTATTTTATGGGCAACAGGGAAAAAGCTTATGAAGTAGCAGATACACTGATAAAGAAAAAAGAAAAATCGTATTACGATAAGGAACTCCACTTGCTTGCCGCACAATGCCTTTTTGAAGACCAGCGGTATAAAGAAGCAAAACCATATTTTGAATATTACTACGAGCATGCTGATAAAATAAGAAAGCAGGACCTCTATAAAATTGCCTATTGCTATTACCGCATTAATGAATGGGCCGGAGCAATAGAAAAATTCAAATTGCTGAGCAGTACACATGACTCACTGGGGCAAACATCCATGTACCTTTTAGGTGATTGTTATTTAAAGACTGATGATAAGGTGAGTGCGCGTAATGCATTTGGTATTTGCGCGGACATGACCTATAACTCCGGCCAGCAGGAGGCATCTATGATCCTGTATGCACGGCTGAGTTATGAAACGGGCTATAACGACGAAGCGTTGAGACAGTTAAATACCCTCCTGGTAACTTTCCCTAATTCTATTTATAAAGACGAAGCCAATACCCTGATATCCGGCCTGCTGATAAAAACCAATCATTATTCAGAAGCTCTGAAACGCCTGGAAGAAGTAAGCGTAAAAGATGAAGAATACCGGAAAGTATACCAAATGGCCACCTTCGGGTATGCGGTGCAGCTATTTAGGGATGGCTCATTGAATAATTCGTACCGTTATTTTACGCTATCATTAGTGTATCCGGTGAATCACGATTATGAAAGCGCGGCGTTTTTCTGGAAAGGCGAGCTTTCTTTCCGGCTGCACCATTATAGCGAGGTAATAACATACTCACAGGATTTTATAAGCAGGAAGGGTAATGCATCCGGCATAACGAGGATAAGCCCGCTGGCAACAGTGCAGCATGCATACCTGAACATGGGTTTTGCTGCAATGGAAACACAGAATTACACGGCTGCACAAAACTATTTTAACCACGCCCAACTGGAGCGTAGCAACGACAGCTATTCAGAATCAGTGGCAGCATTGCGTGAGGCAGATGCGGTGTTTATGCAAAAAAACTATCCAAAAGCTATAACACTTTACGAGGGTATAATATATTCTGATACGGAGAATGCCGATTATGCCCGTTATCAGAAAAGTATTCTACTCGGGTTGCAAGGGAAAACGAGCGACAAAATATTTGAGTTGCTCAGGCTTGTAAATCATGTGCCGGTATCGTCATACGCAAACTTTGCCCGTTATGAGTTGGCAATTACCTACATAGAAGACGAAAAATATAATGAAGCGCTCAGGTATTTGCAACAACTAACTGATTCAATAACTGATAAAAGTTTTGCACCACGTTCCTGGATGAAAGCAGGTTTTGTGTACCAACAGTTGAACCAGCTAAATAAAGCCATTGACGCATATAAGCATGTGATCGTTGATTACCCTGCATCAGAAGACCGTATGGCAGCACTGGATGCGATCAAGAGCCTGTATATCCAAAGTAATCAGCCGGGAGCCTATACAAGATTACTGCAGGAAAACAATCTGCCATCGGCCGACAATAGTTCTATAGATTCTACTTACTATGCTGCTGCTGAAACACAATTTTCTAATGGGCAATGGGATAACGCGCGCGATGCATTCAATAGCTATATACAAACATACCCTAACGGCATATTCTCAGTAAAGGCCCATTACTATAGAGCTGAGAGTTATTTCCAGTTGAAGAAATTCACTGAAGCAAGACTGGATTATGACGAGGTGCTCTCCGGCGGCTGGAATGAATTTTCTGAAAACAGCGCTCGTCGCGCGGCTGCGATTGCGTACGAGCAAAAAGATTACAGCGCGGCGTATCATTATTACCATTTGTTACGATCCAATGTTACCAACAACCTGTCCCTGGATATAGTATACAATGGGCTGATGAAGAGCGGTTATAATTCTAATAAATTCGGCGAGACGATTTTATATGCCGATTCATTGATGGACCAACCGGGTATTTCTATTGAAACACAATATGAGGCCATGCTTCTCAAAGCCAGGTCGCTACAGCACTTTGATAGTACAAGCGAAGCTATAGCTATTTATAATGCGCTAAGTGGCAATAAAAATAATGAGATAGCCGCTGAATCGAGATACCATATTGCCGAATTGTTATTAAAACAAGATAGTGTGAAACTAGCCGAAGATGCAGCTAATCAAAGCATCCATTTATCTGCCGGAAATGACTATTGGGTTGGCAAATCTTACTTGCTGCTGGCTGATATATTGGTAAAAGAGAATGATTATTTCAATGCGAAAGCACTCTTGCAGAGTATTGTGAAAAATACCAAGATCACTGAGTTCAAAGCCGAGGCCGCTGAAAAGCTGGAAGAAGTAAAAAAACTTGAAAAAGAACACAGCAAACTATCAGACGAATAAAAAACAGCGCATGAGCGTAAAACATTTTTTCATATTGTTATCACTCCTTACTGCCGCTCTTGGGGCAAGGGCGCAGTCTGCCGGAAATGATACCGTGCTGAAGGGCTCTACGATCGAGGTGATACAATCATACAAACCCGAAGTGAAGCAGGCTCCGAAGCCGGAATGGATACCACAGTTGCCACCAGCCGATACCACGCATCCCGCCCTCAACCTGGAAGTACCGCAGCAAACATTATATTACACATACAGCTCACAGCCATTGCGCCCGCTTGCTCTAGGTAAGGATGCGCCTCTGCCTCTTTTCCAGAGTTACGTTAAAGCAGGCGGTGGAAATTTGGGCACTATATTTCTTGATGCAGGCACCGATGCCTTATCAGGAAAAGATTATGAAACGGATTTTCACTTACACCACATTTCACAAAAGGGTAGTATCCAAAATGAAAAAACTGCTTTAAGCGGAATAGAAGCGGATGGATTGTATCATACAGATAATAATGATTGGCATGCAGGCATACAGGCAGAGCGGAACCAGTACTATTATTATGGTTACGATCATATTAAGTACGATTTCCCCGCAGATTCCGTAAAACAGGTATACACTACAGTAAGGGCAACTGTAGACATGAAAAATAAAGCAGACAGTTCGGATAAACTACTGTACCATCCTGCAATAACAGCATCTTTATATGATGCAAAATTGAACACATCTGAAACAAGCATCGGGCTTAATGCACCATTTACCTATAGAATGGATACCAGTATAGATATGCTCTGTAATTTTACTGGTGTAATAACAGATTATAAAACCAAGGTATGGTCTACTTATAACAACTTTGCTCAATTGGCTCCCGGCATAGCACTTCATCATGGCCCAATGAGCGGGCATGCTTTATTGGGGCTTGCTTTGGGTAGCGATGGCAGAGGGTATATTTTACCCGACGTGCTCGCTGCGTTCACTTTGCCAGATACTAGGTACATTGTCAGCGCAGGGTGGCAAGCATCGCTTCGAAGGAATACATTTGAAGAATTGAGTACAGAGAACCCCTATGTACTCAATAATTACAACGTTATTGAGCAAACCCGGAAAGACGAAGTGTTTTTAGGTTTATCCGGCGCAGTATTGGATCATTTTATATTTTCTGTAAGAGGTAGTTGGTGGCATTTTAATAACCTGCCTACCTATCTTAATGATACCGGCGATCAAAAACAATTTTATATAGTATATGATAATGTAAAGGCATTATCTTTTCATGCAGCAGCAAGGTATACAGATGCTAATATATGGTCGGTGGGGGCAACAGGTGATTTTTACAGGTATTACAATGGCACGCAACTGTATGTATGGCAGGAGCCAAGCGTAAAAATTAAAGGCGACTTTACGATAAATCCGTCTGCTAAATTCATGGTTACAGCGTATATTGCATTACTCAGTGGCTTGCATGCAAGAGATATTTCCGGGAATGCTGTAAACATGAAACCTATAGCAGATATAGGTTGTAATGGAGAATATCAGATCATCAGGAGGTTATCTGCATTCCTGCAAGTGAATAATTTATTGAATGATAAATACCAGCGCTGGTATGGGCCGGGTAATGGTTACCAATCATATGGGCTGAATATTTATGGGGGGCTAAGATTAAAATTTTAGAATAAATAAGTAATTTAAAGGGCTGATTATTGTAATGGATATAGCGAAATACATAGGATTATTCTTACTCAAGAATCATTATTGTTACATACACGGGCTTGGTAACCTGGAGTTGATAAAACGTCCCGCTACTCATGACGGGGTAGCTTTACAGGCTCCTGCGTTCGAAGTTGTGGTAACACCCGGTGGCTCTATTGATGATAACCTGGCCAATTTCATTGCAACAAATGAACAAATAAGCATATCAAAAGCTGCAAATACCCTACGGGAATATAGTATACAAGCCAGGAAGGACATGGCAAATGGCAATGAAGTACCAATACCTCATATTGGTAATTTCATAGAGAAAGATAGCAAGGTGAAGTTCGTTACCGACGAGAATTTTCGGTTCACCCCGGCAGGCGTTCCTACCATCCGAAACAGTAAACAGCTGGAAGAACAAAACTCCAAACTATCTCATAAACCTTCTTATCCCGAACCTCAGAAAGCAGATTCTATAAACTGGAGCATGGTGATATTGGTAATTGTTCTTTTATTGATACTTGGTGGCGGCGGTTTTGGTATATACTATTACATGAACCATAATAATGCGGCTCCTGTAGTACATACTACCCCAGTGCCGGCAAAAGATACAGTAGCGCAGGGTGTATTTGCACCAGATTCAGCAGGAGGTAAAAAAGACAGTTCGGGTAATGTATTAGCACCGGGCGCAGTACCACAATTAGATACATACAAAATGATAATCGGCGATTATCCTACAAGGGCCAGGGCTGAAACACGCATTCGTAATCTGAAGATGAATGGCAACATTGCTGAAATAATGCCTAAAGATTCTGCAGGGTTCTATGTATTTACCACCATTGTTTGCCGCCCGGCAGATACGGTACACGTAAAAGATTCACTGCAAACTTTATTTGGTTACAGAAATGTAATGATCAGCAACTAACTATTAAGCAGCAATAACTTTTCCAGAACGGCGTGGGTGGCAGGGCAAACAGTCGCATTCTTTAATGTTAGCTGCACTCTTTTCAGCAATACATCTTCATCTGTATACGGATAGCGGCGGCAATCGCTGGGGCGGTCTTCATAGATGTTACAGCTATTATCTTCTGCTAAGAACGGGCAGGGAGTGGTTTTGGTAATATAATCTCCATCTTCATCAAGTTTCAGGTAGCCGGCCACGAGATCACCTTCTTTCATGTGGAGGCTTTTTGCAATGCGCTTTATATCGGGCTGCTTAAAGCGGGGAGAATGATTTTTGCAGCAGCGGGCGCAATCAAGGCACTTTATTTTACTAAAGGCTTCTTCATGCAAGGCAGGCAATGCATCCAGCAGTTTGTTCTGAACGGACCGGGTCTTATTGCTCTTCTCCAGCATATACTTATATGCTTTCTGGTGTTCTTTTGCCTCTATCTCCCAATTTTCCAGTGCCATGATTAAGTGAAAAGTTTCTATTGCTTGTAAAGGTACGGATAAGTAAAGTGGTGGTGTGGGGGTAAAAATGTCCCGGAGTTTTTGAACGTTTTTATTTATGGTTAAATTGTTGATGATGTGGGTTTTGATGGATTGGAATGCAGCGATTATGTAGCGAAAATGTCTCAGAATGTTGCAAGGTGGGACAATGACCTCTCCCGGCCTCTCCCTTTCGGTAGGCTCAGGGCAGGCTGAAGGAGAGGTGAGGTTGAGTTGAGCGCTATTATGACGTACATAAATTTTCATAGGTAAATGTATAGACCTCTCCCCGGCCCTCCCCAAACGGGAGGGTGAGGTGGAATGAGCGCAGTTGGGATTATAATTATTGCTTTGCATTTTTAGTATTTTAAAGAATAAAGGTAGTGGAGGGTTATGGGTATGATGAAAAAGTGCATGCACCTTTTATTTAGTGAGTGTTTTGGTTTATGTGGTATTTGTGGCAAATGAGGTGCGGTTATAAACGGTGAAGGTTTCTTTTAACTCATCAGAGTAGGGGGCATAGATAATGGGGGCAATGCGGTGCCGGTATACGCTGTAGCCATTGCGGCGCAAGAGGGCGATGCATGGCTCTGTGATTTGCCGGAAATGATGCTTAAATGTGGTATGCTTAAACTCAGCTAAGATATCGTTGTATTCTACCTGGAGGTCTTTATCTGTCATAATAAGCAAGCCTTTTTTATGGGGCTATGTGTAAAATTAGTAGAGCTGTGAGACAGGCATTAAATAGTGCATGCACTTTTTTTAGGGTAAAAAAATAGTGATGATGTGGTGTTGATATTTTTTTGCCAGTGTTTTAGCGGATTGTTATTTCTCCAATTCATTTTACATAGCCCTGCTGCTTTTTACTTTTTTTTGCTTGCCCAAAAAAAAGTAACAAAAAAAAGGGCCCCCTCCGGCAAAATGCTGCGCCACCGCTATAGCCTTTTTAAAACTATGGCTATTGAAAGAGTTAAGGCGGCACGCGGTCCGCATGCCGAAGGGTTAGCCCTACGCCGAACTGTAGCGAACCTGCCTGCCGGCAGGCAGGTACAATTTAGCGCCGCGTGGTAGGGGCCGTGATTGAGCTAAAAAGCTTTGTGCAGGGGTGTATTTTCTGCTTTATTTTGGAAAGGAGTATTAATGCCAAGCAATCTGATGCCTGATCTGCAAATCAGATAGTGGGGCGAGATGCTATGCGCAAGCCGAAAAGACTTGCAATGATTTAGACACAACTGAAAAAACACTTGCGCCAATGGGGTTTAGTGTGGGGTGTTTATTCAATCACAATTTTACTACTATGGTTTTCGTGAGTAGTTGAAGTATTTAATAAATACATGCCGGATGGTACATTGAGCGATGCATCTATTGGTTTGTTGGTAGTGCCTGTTATTTCTTTTAGTTTTTGACCTGTAATATTTGTAATGACTATGGTAACTTGTTCATCATATGGGGACGCTACGGTTATAGTAAATTGTTCTTTTGCAGGGTTTGGGATTATGGTGATCTTATCTATTCCTGTAGTGCCGGTATTATTAATATTTGTTGTAACATCAGATAAGACTGTAAAGGGGAAATAAGCATTAGCAGTGCCGCATGAATTTGTAGCGGTATAAATGATAGAGTCAATTCCGGCAGATACTCCTAATACTAATCCTGAACCAGATACCGTGGTGATTGCAGTATTGCTGCTGCTCCAGGTGCCTCCTGTAGCGGTATTGGATAGTGTAGTTGAGTTGCCAACATAAAGATTGTTAATGCCAGAGATCACTCCTGCATCCGGTAATGCATCAATAGTTATAATAGTAGAAGTGGTTGCAGTGCCGCATGTACTGGTAACAGAATATAATACAGAATCGCTGCCTGCTAACACCCCTGAAACAATGCCAGAACCTGAAACTGTAGCATTAGCATTGGTTATAGTCCAGGTGCCGCCAGAAGCAATATCGGTTAAGGAGATTGTAGATCCAGTGCATACGCTGCCCGGGCCTGTAATTGCACCTGCTGACGGAGCGCCAACAGTAACTAAAGCATAAGTTGTGGCTTTACATCCTCCAGCAGCAGGGATACTTGTAATTGTATAAATAATTGAATCTGATCCGGCCGCAATTCCGGTAACAATTCCGGTAGATAAACCAACAGTCGCATTTGCATTGTAAGCAGCCCATGTGCCGCCGGTAATTGTAGGAATTAAAGTAATTGTTGCTCCTGCGCATACAGTGGTTGGCCCTGAAATTGTTCCGGGGGATGGTAATGGGTTAACGGTTACAGATTTGGTGGCGCTGGCGGAGCCACAAATATTAGTAGCTGTGTATAAAATAGTATCGATACCTGATGATATACCGGTTACAATTGCAGCGGATGCACCTGATGATGCGACAGTCGCATTGCTGTTACTTGCACTCCATGCGCCTCCGCCTGTAAAGTCATGTATAGTTATTGTTGTCTCCGGGCATACGGATGTAGACCCGGTTATATTGCCGGGGATTGGTGTTCCTGAAGTCATTGCCATTGTTGCACGCGATGTACACCATGCATTACTTACCGTATAGGATATAGTAAGATTACCGGAAGATACGCCTGTTACAATACCTGTTGTTGAACCAATACTGGCATATGAGGGCACACTACTGCTCCAGGTACCACCAACAATAGTATCAGTTAAGGTTGTCGTAGATCCCAGGCAGATTATATTACTGCCGGTTATAGTGCCTGCAACCGGAGAAGGATTAATAGAAACAGCATAAGTAGTGGTTACTACAGCACATGGATTAGTGACCGTATAAATGATAGTATCCATTCCAACAGTTATCCCTGTTACATTACTGATTATGCCAACTGTGGCATTTGCGTTGGTAAGGCTCCATGTTCCTCCGGAAACTGTTTCTGTAAAATGTGTTGCAACACCGGTACATATACTGGCTGGCCCTGAAATCGTTCCGGCATTGGGTGTGGGATTAATTGATACAATTTTAGTTACAGTAGCAGTGCCGCAACTATTGGTATTAGTATACATAATCGTATCCACACCTGACAATATTCCGGTTATTGTAGCTAATGTAGCGCCTACAATGGTTGCATTGCCGTTAGTGGCGCTCCATGTGCCACCGGGAATTGCGTCAGACAAAGTTATTGTTGATGCAAGGCATACGATATTGGTGCCTGATACAGCAACAGCAGGCGAAAAAACTGTTATTGGTTTTGTAACCTTAGAAGTACACCATGCATTACTTACTGAATAAGTAATCATAGATGTGCCATAAGAGATACCGGTCACTATTCCTGAAGTTGCACCAATAGAAACAGTCCCGCTACTCCTGGTCCAAGTTCCTCCGCTGACGGCATCAGTCAATGTTGTGGTTGCCCCTGTACACACGGTATCGTTACCGTTTATTACTCCGGCAGACGGAGACGGGTTAACCGTAATTGCAGCAGTAGCACTTGTAAGCGCGCACGCGGCGGTGTAAATGATCGTATCAATACCAGATAATGCTCCGGTAACAACGCCAGTAATGCTGACAGTAGCATCAGGATTGGACACACTCCAGGTACCACCTGCAACAGTTCGAGTAAAATTGACTGTTGCCCCTGTGCAAACAGCCGCCGGCCCGGATATAGATCCTGAGGAAGCGACCATACCACTTACAGTTATTAAGCTCACTACTGTGCCAGTGCCGCACATATTGGTGCTGGTATAGGAGATCACATCGGTGCCGACAGTAACTCCGGTTACTATCGCAGATGCAGATCCAGTGCTGGCAACCGTTGCATATGCATTGCTTGCAGCCCATGTACCTCCGGGAGTTACATCGCTTAGCGTGATCGTTGACCCCAGGCATACTACACTGGGGCCTGCTATCGTTCCTCCGGGCAATGGATTAACGGTAACAACGGCACTTACAGCAGAGGAGGCGCATACTCCGGTATAAAGGATGGTGTCAATGCCGGATGTATTGCCATATACGTCTCCACCACCGAATGAAGAAGCAGATGAGTTCACAGCACTCCATGTGCCACCCGGTATAGATGGCGTCAGGTATATATCAGACCCAACACAAACAGATCCTGGCCCTGAAAGTGTTCCCGGAGCCACTAAGGGGTTTACTGTTATTACTTTTGTCACAGTAGCAGTGCCGCACATATTGGTATTGATGTATGTGACCGTATCAACCCCCGTAGATGATCCCGTTAATGAGACAGTAGTGCCGGTGCCGGTAAGGGTAGTATGGCTGTTGCTGATGCTCCATGTGCCACCGGCTATATCTTCATACAAAGGAATAGACGCCCCCAGGCATACTGAATTAGCCCCCGAAATAGGATCGACATTAGTTTGTACATATATACCTTTCCCAACGGTTGCCTGGCATCCCACTGCACTGGTGACAGTATAAGAAATGTTATCAGAACCCAATGACACACCTGTAACTATTCCGGAGCCAGCACCAATAGTTGCATACCCCCAATCAGTTGTCCACGTCCCTCCCGCAATGAGGTCGGTCATTGTTACTGTGGCGCCTACACATACGGTATCGGGCCCGGTTATTGGTGCGGTAGTGGGCAAGGGGTTTACAGTAACAAGATGAGTGGTGGTCATGGAACAAAATAAGGTAGTATAAACGACCGTATCAACCCCGGCTGTAACCCCCGACACGGTTCCAAAATAAGGATCAACAGTCGCATTTGCGTTGGTAGCGCTCCACGTGCCGGTCGGTACTGTTTCTGTTAATGATATCCCTGATCCGTGGCATACAGCTGAAGGCCCTGAAATTAACCCAGCGCCAGAGGAGCTATTTATAGAAATGTATATCTTGACTATAACTGATGTGGTACCGTTAGATACCTGCACCTGGAATGAATCTGACCCCGTGGTATAGCCAGCACCAGGAGTATACGTAGTACCTGAAGGAATGGCTAACCCACTTGTACCGCCGGACATTGTCGTAGCAGGAAACCCTGCCAATGTGCCGATCGTTGGCGGCATAACTACAGTCCATGTTTCTGTTATTGGCGTATTGAGTTCTGCAACTGATAATGGAGAACCCAGTAAAGAAGGGTAACCGGGACAAGGTGTAATAAGCTGGACTGCACCGTAAATAAAGGATGGCGATGTAGTTAACAGGCCCACTTTCCTAATACGATTATTTGCTTCGTCTGCAACATAAAGATTGCCTTGCGGGTCAACACACACACCATAGGGGTGATTAAGCTCCATCAGTGTAGAATTACCGCCGTCTCCATTATATCCATCGGAGCCGTTATTGGCAATTGTAACGGTGGCACCCGTAGCCACATTTAAGCTTATACAACCGCAGCTATCCTGAACAAAATAAATATACCCACCACCGTCGCTACATATCCCGTTAATTTCGCCGGAAGAATTAATCGTAGTAATGATGCCTGTGGTTACCTTTATTTCCCGGATACTCGACGAATTAGCACAAAAAACATTACCTGAATTGTCAACGCACACAGAATTAACTGAACTGAGTGTAGCCGATGTTGCAAGGCCGCCATCACCGCCAGACCCTGCAACCCCTGTTCCTGCTATTGTACTGATTAGTCCGGTAGCTGCTGTAACTTTCCGGATGCGGTTATTATTGACATCAGCTATATAAATATTTCCTGCGGGGTCAACAGCAACGCCATCGGGGGCATTGAGTTCAGTGGCAGTTGCAAGGCCACCATCACCGCTATATCCTGCTGCGCCGGTTCCTGCAACAGTTGTAATGATCCCGGTTGCCATGTTTATCTTTCTTATCTTATTAGATGTGGACACATAGATGTTGCCGGCGGCATCAATACCCATTTTTGAAAGTCCGGGCAAAGATGCCGTTGTGGCCAGTATACCATCTGCAGTGGAAAAGCCTCCACCGGCAATAGTTGTAATAGCGCCTGAAGCTGCAGAAATTTTCCGTATCCTTGAATTACCCCCATCAACAAAATAAATGTTGTAAGCTGCGTCCATGCAAACATCAGTGGGGCTGTTTATACTAGCTAGTCTGCCTGGGCCTCCGTCACCGCTAAATCCAGCGGTTCCGGTTCCCGCCATAGTTATCGTAATCATTTGCGCATTTACAATATTAGCGCCTGTAGTAATAAGTGCAAGAATGAAAAGAATAAATAGTATGGGGGTATACTTTTTCATAAAATTATTTTTAGGGGTAAAGAAGGCATATAATTAAAGGCACTTTTAATTTTGGAATACTTTGGTAACGAAAAATAATTTATTATTAATGGTAATATAAAGATAGTGATCATTTGGAATAAAAAAACGGGAATAACCCATGGATAACAGTATTTATGTGGTAAGCGGAGTGAAACCCTCCTTCGCTTTTGTAGCTACATGCCTTCGTTAAGCTATAGCAGTTGAGAATGGCGGGCAAATCCTCCTTCGCGGAGCTATGGCGGATGAAAGCATAATAATTTTTAAAATGCCAAGTTCCTATTTAAAATTTCTGTAACTTCGCACACTTTTAAAATCATAACCGTAATTATGAAGTTATCGCAATTCAAGTTCGATCTTCCATTAAATCTCATAGCACAACATCCTGCCAAAAAACGTGAAGATAGCCGACTGATGGTTATTCACCGTGATACCGGAAAAATAGAGCACAAAGTTTTTAAAGATGTGCTTGGTTTCTTTCATGACAAGGATGTGATGATCGTAAATAACACTAAGGTTTTTCCGGCGCGCCTTTATGGCCGTAAGGAAAAAACGGGTGCTAAAATAGAGGTGTTCCTGCTGCGTGAGCTGAACAAGCCTAATCACTTGTGGGATGTGATCGTGGACCCGGCGCGTAAGATACGTGTGGGCAACAAACTATACTTTGGTGAAAATGATGAGTTGGTAGCAGAGGTAATAGACAATACCACATCGCGCGGGCGTACCATCCGTTTCCTTTTTGATGGCAACGAGCAGGAATTCAGGAATATACTGGATATACTGGGCGAAACACCACTGCCTAAATACATAAAGCGCAAACCGGAAGAGGAAGATAAAGAGCGCTACCAGACGGTATATGCAAAATACGAGGGCGCTGTAGCGGCACCTACTGCGGGTATGCACTTTAGCCGGGAGTTAATAAAGAGGCTGGAGATCATAGGTGTGAAGTTTGCAGAAGTAACGCTGCACACTGGCCTGGGTACTTTCCGCCCGATAGAGGTGGAAGACTTGTCGAAGCACAAAATGGATGCGGAATATTTTAAGGTAGATGAATATGCTGCAAATATTGTGAACAGGGCAAAGGCTGACCACCGCCATATATGCTCTGTAGGCACTACTACTATGCGGGCACTGGAAAGCTCGGTAACGGCACAGGGCTTGTTGAAACCGGAAGAGGGATGGACCAATATTTTTGTGCACCCGCCATATAATTTTTCGATAGCAGATTCGCTGATCACTAACTTTCACCTGCCTAAGACGAGCCTGATGATCATGGCTTGCGCATTTGCTGGTTATGACCTGATGATGACTGCTTATGAAACAGCGATCAAGGAAAAATACCGTTTCTTCAGTTATGGAGATGCGATGTTGGTGATATAGTCGTGAGCCTTGAGAAAAAATTGCAGCGCCGGTTGGTGCTGAAAGTAAATTGTATATCTTTATCCTTATTCAAAAATTATTCAAAAAAAATAAAAAAAACCTATGAAAAGAATTTTGACGTTTTCGGCAATTGCTATGATCGGACTTGCTGTATTTTCGGGCTGTAAAAAGAGCAGCAGTACAAGTTATTCTATGAAGGCTACAGTGGGCAGCACTGCTTTCAGTGTTACTAATTCTTATGCCACACTTAATGGTACTAACCTTGCTATTACCGGTAACAGTGGCAGCTCCACAAGCGCCTCCTCTGCTCCGTATTTAACGATCGTGCTCAGCAATTATACTGCTCCGGGCGTTTATGCAATCGATACTACACTGAATGTGCCTGTGGTTGATGCTACCTGGGCTGCGGATATGACAATGGCAGATTGGAAATATTCACACACCGGTTCTGTTACCATTACATCTCTTTCATCTTCAGTTGTTGTCGGTACGTTCAATTTTGTTTGCGCTGACGGGACTACGATCAACAGCGGTACTTTTTCAGCAAGGAGAATTAATTAAGGAAATAAATAAAGAAAATAAAAAACAGCGCACTGATCGGTGCGCTGTTTTTTTATTGTCCAATATTTTCAGATGGTTTGGCAATGAAATTAACATTTTATTTATTACAACAACCTTGCCAGAATTCCCGTTAGTTATTAAGTTGAATTTTTAATTTTGAATTAACCACGTATTTTTGACAAATCCATTATGCAACAACAGATCAGGAACATCATGCAGGCGTCTATTGACACCAAGCAAAAATTACTCGCAGACAACGTACTCATAGAAAGAATTGAAAAGGTAACTTCCCTTATTGCCAAAGCGTTTGCCAATGGCAATAAAGTGCTTTTTTGCGGCAATGGCGGCAGCGCTGCCGATGCCCAGCACCTGGCAGCAGAATTCAGCGGGCGGTTTTATACAGATAGAGATCCTTTGCCATCTGAAGCCCTTCACTGCAATTCTTCGTATATGACTGCAGTGGCTAATGATTATGGATATGATGTGGTATACAGCAGGATAATAAAGGGCACCGGAAAGCCGGGGGATGTATTGATAGCGTTAAGCACATCAGGTAATTCTGTTAATATTATCAATGCAATAGAGCAGGCGAAAAAAATTGGTATGATTACTGTAGGACTAACAGGAGCGGGCGGTGGTAAAATGAAAGACATATGTGATTACCTGGTGAATATACCCAGCAATGATACGCCACGGATACAGGAATCGCATATAATGGTCGGGCATATTATCTGCCAGCTGGTGGAAGAGGAATTATTCAAAACTAAATGAGCTTTTATGAACCCTTTAGAAATAAAATCTGAGATCGACAAATCCTGGACACTCTTTTTAGATAGAGATGGTGTCATTAATATAGAATCGGTAGGGTCCTATATTACAAACTGGAGCGAATTTAATTTTCATGATGGCGCTCTTGATGCTTTACGTTCATTGAGCCGGGTGTTTGGGCATGTAGTAGTAGTATCTAACCAGCGTGGTGTGGGCCGTGGTATTATGTCAATGGAGGCCCTTCGCGAAATAAATACAAATATGCGCATGGTGGTTGCCGAGCATGGTGGCCGCATAGATAAAGTATACTCCTGCACCGCCACAACAGATGATGACCGCAACCGGAAGCCTAATACCGGTATGGGGCTGCAGGCACAGGAAGATTTTCCGGGCATTGATTTCAAACGCTGTATTATGGTGGGCAACAGCCATAGTGATATGGAGTTTGGTAAAAGGCTTTCTATGCATACGGTATTTCTTACCACAAAGCATGAGCCTGTGGAACTACCCAACGATCTTATTGATGAGCAATACACTTCACTACAGGCATGGGCTAAGAAACTGGTGCCTGCTGAATTAGTTGGTTAACCCTCTTTATTGCAGTTTTTGCCATCGGTATTAAATTAAATAGCTTTGGGAAAATTCTATATGAATATAAAGATAGCATCCCGGCTCGTCTATATATTATACATGATCTCTCTCGTGCTTGTTTTCACGACATTGCATGCGAGCCATATGACAAGGTCAATTTTCTTTAGTGTATTTATTGCACTAAGTGGCATTTATATGGTTCTTAGAGTAATAGCCATTCGTAAAAAAGCCCATTCTAATGCGGCCACACAAGTATCCGGAATACAAAAAGTATTGAATAATATTCTTGTTGCATCAGCATTTGGGGTAATGTTAGCATTGATACTCATTGTCTGGCATATGCGGTATATTGGCTTTCCATTATTAAATGCTTCGTTAGTTATCTGCATACTCGGCTTTGTTGGATTGTTAGTAATATCTATACTTGGCTTCAATGGATTAATGATAGTGCCGCAAAAGCCTAATGCTGCTCTAAGCCTTAAGCAGTCTTTGGGATATGGTGCGGTTTTAATTTTATGTGTTATTTGTACGCTGGCTGGTATGTTATTAAGAATAAACCATTATCCCGGGGGGAAACAGCTCATGTTTGGTGGCCTTGTATCCATGATGATTGCCAGTGTTTTTATCATTATTTATGCGAAGTATATAAAGAATAAGGGTAAATTATAGTATTGCCATAAAATTCAAACCTATTATTTTGTTTTTTATAATTTATTTTGGGCCAGTCTCAGTATATTTGCCTCCCTACAACTGATTTTTATTTTTTTAAAT
>CAIRZD010000175.1 GCA_903882965.1 uncultured Bacteroidota bacterium | reverse complement strand
CAATGTGTCTGTTTTTTTTCTGCTTTCCGGTATAATTAAAATGTCGTCACTCACTTTTTATATTCCAGGTTTTGCGTGCTTAATAATGCGGTTAATTCCTGTACAGTCTCTTCGAGTTTTTGAAGGCGCTGCTGTAACTCCGGCAAATTTCTAAAAATTGCCTGACTTTTTAATGAACTTTTATATTCAAATGCCGGGCTACCGTTTAATGTTGTATTTGTATTGATCACAGACTTTGATAGCCCGCTTTGTGCATTGATCCGGGTGCCATCTGCAATGTGTATATGGCCTACCATGCCCACCTGCCCGCCAATAGAACAATTCTTACCCACTTTCGTACTCCCTGATATCCCTGTTTGTGCAGCAATAACAGTGTTTTCTCCTATCTCCACATTGTGGGCCACCTGTATCAGGTTATCAAGCTTCACCCCTTTCCTTATTATTGTAGACCCCATGGTTGCGCGGTCTATTGTTGTATTGGCGCCTATCTCCACGTCATCTTCTATGATCACATTCCCTATCTGTGGTATCTTTTTATAAGTGCCATCATTCAATGGCGCAAACCCAAATCCATCTCCTCCTATCACTGTGCCGGAGTGTATTACCACTCTGCAGCCCAGCCGGCTATCATCATATATTTTTACCCCTGAGTATATTTTTGAATTTTCTTTGATCACTACATTGTTACCTATATAGCAGCCGGGGTATATTTTCACACCGCTCCCTATCACTGCATGCTCTCCTATATAGGTAAATGCACCAATGTATACATCCTTTGCTATACTTGCGGTAGGAGAGATATAGCATGGTTGTTCTATCCCTGTTTTATCCCCGCCTGATATGATCTCATTATATTTTTCCAGTAAAAAAGCAAAACCACTATATGCATCACTTACTCTTATTAGTGTAGGTTGCACTGGCCCGGTTAATTCTAATGATTCATTAACGATTATAATAGAAGCCTTTGAAGTATAGAGGTACTCTTCATACTTCGGATTTGAAATAAAACACAAAGACCCGTTCACTGCCTCTTCTATCTTCGCTACATCGCTTACTTTGGCAGTTGGGTCTCCTTCCAGTCGGCCTTGTAATAGGGTAGCTATTTGCTGCGCTGTAAATTGCATGTGTAATTAGTTTCTATTGTTCATACTAGGACAACAATTATTTATCAATTTCTTAATCAATCATAACATTACAAAAGCGCCCTATAAATCTCTCGCCGGTGAAGACTTAAAACTTACAATTCCCCAACTTACAACTTCTGTATGTAGCAAATGTAGTTTTTATGTACGGCTCTGGCAAGTGTTTGGTTAACTAATGAATCATCTATTTCTGTAATATTTTTTATAGCACCGCTCTTTGTCTCTATTTTTATTAGTTCGTTATTAATATTATAAGTACTATTTGAGGTCACACCTGAAAAAACAAAATATTTCACCTCATTTTCACTTAATCCCAATAGATCTTTAGCAATTTTCTTTTTATCCCCCAAAATGCTTGCCAAATCTTCAGGGCTGAGCAAAACTTTATAAAGTTTTCTTAAAATCAGCATTTTGCATAGCATAGATAGTATTTTATCGTCATGCGTTTGCCATACTTTTATAGATGCCATTACATCAGTATCATCCAGTTCCAGGTATTTATCCAGGTGTTGCGGGTCGTTCAGGAAATCGGCTTCTGTGAGGTTTCGGTAAAGAAAATAATTTAATGCAGGTGTTGCAAATAATTCCTTGCCATCCTGAGCCAGCTCTTTTGCACGCTTCAGTATGTTTATCAGCAGCATTTCTGCTCCAAGTACTGTTTTGTGCAGGTACACCTGCCAATACATAAGTCGCCTTGCTATAATGAATTTTTCTACAGAGTGCACCCCCTTTTCTTCCACCATCAGCTCGTTATCCCGTACCGTAAGCATTTGCAATATCCGGTCATAACCTATCACTCCTTCCGATACACCGGTATAAAAGCTGTCCCGGTTCAGGTAGTCCATCCGGTCCACATCCATCTGGCTCGATACCAGTTGGTGCAGGTATTTGCGTGGGTAGGAGTGGTCAAATATCTGTATTGCCTTTTCCAGCAGTCCGCCCATTTCCTCATTCATCCGCTGCATAATAAGGCGGCTTATTGTTTCATGGTGCACCCCCACCAGTGTATGCTCCAGCGAGTGGGAGAATGGTCCATGCCCTATATCATGTAGCAGTGCAGCCAGCCTTGCCGCTACATATTCATCCTTATCAGAGGTTATATCCTTTGTTTTTAGCTCATCCAGCGCCTTGCCCATCAGGTGGCAGGCCCCCAGCGAGTGTGCCAGTCGCGTATGCACCGCCCCCGGGTATACCAGGTGTGCAAGCCCCATCTGTTTTATATTCCGTAGCCGCTGAAACCACCTGTGGTCTATCACCCTTATCAGTTCCGGCTCCGCAAACCGCAAAAAACCATATACAGGGTCATTAATGATCTTTACCTTAATACTCATTCAGCCCGAAGATAAAGAAAGATGGCGAAATGATATTAATGGCAGATCACCCTCTGCCTTGGAGGTTATATCTTTAGTATATTTTTATAACATTCAGGTTAAAAACGGTCCGCAATTTGACTTACTCAATTTTAGTTAACACAATTCCATTACTACAAATGAATTTAATTTGTCCTGTAATACTATCTTTGGGCAACTGGGTATGAATTATTTTTATCAGTTTATCGTCTATTGAATCAAATTCAAATTTATATGTATTCATATTTATATCGATTTTAACGACACCTGAAATATACTTAAGATTAGAATTTTCCATTTTATCATAAACTTTAATGTCTGGTCATAAACATACGGAACTTTTTCAAAAAGGGCAAAATATCTTTGGGAAAGCCTGATTTTACTGGAACAAGGTTGAGTTTTT
>CAIRZD010000174.1 GCA_903882965.1 uncultured Bacteroidota bacterium | reverse complement strand
TTTATAAGCAGCATATAAACTAATAATTAGTATTGCAAACGTGGGCAAAAAACGGAAACGGAAAGTATATACTATTCCCGCGATGCCCATGCCGGCAGCAAAATAAGCGGTTTGCTGTAAAGCCTGGTTTTGAAGTATAGAATAATATTGATTGATATTATCCAGCAAAAAGTAGCTTACCGCCGCTGTAGGCAGTATTAAAAAAATAAGTTTGGCCAATAGCTCATTTACAGGAGTGGCGCGTTGTATATTCATAAATAACCCCAAACCAGCCGAGGCGGGTTTGCTCATAATTAGTTAAAGAGTATAAATATAGAAGAAAAATAGCAGGGATATTGTTAAAAAATGATTGATTGGAAATATACATGGTAAGGACAAAATACCTATTTTTAATTCGTAATAATGATAATTATATGAAGAATAAGCTACTGGTTGTTTTGGTTCTTTTGTTGTTATATATATCACCGTCTGCGCAGGCAGGGTTTGTAGTGAAAAAAGTTTCCTTTTCTTCGGGTGCTGTTGCAATGAAAGGCAGCGTGAGCAATGTTAAGATAGAGGCCAGGGAAAAAAGCCATGGTTTCTTTGAGCATATTAATAAACACCTTAGCTTTTTGCATCCTTACAGGCTTCATAAAGAAAATGAATGGTTTGGGTTGGCTGCTATTGGCTGCGGTATTGTAGGGCTATTGGTGCCGGGTGTAAATTTTCTGGCTATTTTGTTTGGGGTTCTCGGTATGGGTAGGGGTTGTAAGGTGCAAGGGCTTGCAGTTGCCGGATTTGTGATGGGGGTATTGGAACTGGCGCTTTTCCTGATATTGCAAACAGTTTTTATTTCTCTTATCCTTTTATAGACTTTCATATCTTCTGATTGACTTTATAGATAGACACGAGCGGGTTGTTGTATACAAGTGTTAAATAATTACCCGGCTCTATCTGAATGTTATTGACGTCTTTCTCAGTAGGGCCTATATATATATATCGTGTATTGAGTTTTTCCAATATTGTTTTTTGGTTACTGCCAAGTAGTGAATCTGCGTAGATGCGGTTTACTATGCCTGCATTTTCATTGTAGCGGGGGGTTACGCTGTAGTGGGCTGCAACTACATTTGCATTAGTATACTTAGCAATTTGCAGGGAGGTAGCCGGCATGGCGAGGACCACATCTCCGGGATATATATTGTTGTTGAGCCATTCCCATGCTGCGACTTCGTTTTTATTAGCATAGAATAACGGTGTTTTCAGAGGGTCTGAGAAGTTCTTGGTGTAATAGAGTAATATGGATATGTTACTTACAATTACACAGATGATAATAACTGTTACTGATGCGTAATGAAGCAGCTTTTGTTTTTGTATGTCATATTTTATGGAGCAGCCCAAAAGTGCTAATGGAACGGCCAGGTAAACACCTATCTGCGGACTAAAGCCAATAACCGGAAAATATCTCCCTAATTGGATAATAATAAAAGTAGACAAAAACCAAACGAGCAGGAACTTATCATTTTTACTGATCGGGTTAGACTTATACTGTGCAAGCCTTATGATTGCCAGGATACCTATGATGCCATATGATAAATAGTGCCAGAGTGCGGAAGGCAGGCTACCGGCATTTAATCCCTGGGTAGACCAGTCTTTGAAAGCATCATTAAATTTAAACAGCCATAGGTTGTAAATGAGTACCGGAATGATAAAGGCCAATGGTGAAAATTTTCTTGCCATGGACCTGATATTGAATTTCAAACCATTACTGGTAATAAGCACATATACCGGGAATATAACAAATGGGGGGATGATATCGTATGGGCGGACGAGGCCTATAATGAAGAAGAATAAACCAGACAGGAGGTAGTAGAACGTTTTGTTTTTTTGCTCGCCGAGCATATAAAAAGCGTAGGCTATAAGTATAAGGCCATGTGGGAAAGAAAAATTAGGATTGGTCATTGCCTGCTGGAAAGGCAGGAACCCATATCTCATATCGAGTATGCCGGAGTGCGCGGTATCCAGGCTTATGAGGTGGGCGCTGTTCAGGATGGCAAATATAAAGCCGAAGCCACCTGTGAACATTAGTATAATAATACAGGCTAAGAGACGCCAGGTAGCGGGTAATAATATACGGGCAATGAGGGTAACGCCGATGGTAAGGAGCAGGATGCCCAGGTAGCGCCATATATAGTAGATGCCGTTTTCGGAGGAGGCGGTGATGCGCTGGAGGGTGCCGATGAGCCAAAACTGGAGGTTGAC
>CAIRZD010000173.1 GCA_903882965.1 uncultured Bacteroidota bacterium | reverse complement strand
TGGATGCTTGTATTATCTATTTAAAGGACAAGCCGGATGGGACAGTCGAGGTTAGCTTAGAGGTTATAGGAAACCCCGATCGGTCTTTTAAAATTGGCACAGTGGTAGCACAAAATATGCAAGAATTAGATTACACAGTATTTGATGTAAACAATGAGTTTACAAGAATGCCTCCTACTGACCGATTGCAATAAGCGACTTACCAGCTACTTCAGCACCAACACGCAATTCAAAGTCGTTAAAATCTTCTGATTCAACGGGTGAGCTCCAGTATGGTTTGCCCGTTTTTATTGCGGTATTGAGACCAACGCTATCGTTATCAGCAACAATCAAACATTGTGGGTATTTTGAGGCTATTTTAAGGATGTTGCTGGCTGAGAAACATACATGGATAGTGTAACGCTTGCCAACTGCTTTAAGCGCCCTACGGATTGACATAGCGGTCGCATAGCCCTCACACAGAATATGCCTACCTTTAGCATCAATCACTAGCTCTGCTTCTTTAGTAATCTGACCATATAAAAACTTCTTAGTTCCATCTTGGGATATGGTCTGGCAACCAACTAGGTTCTGATCTATACGCATAGGTAATAACATAAGACCATCATATACCGGAACTTTAAAGTCTGGAAATCCCTTTTTAGCCATGTATGGATGGGTAGATTTTACTGCCTTGGTAAGCATCTCATTAGCGGTCTTAATTGCTAAGTTATTTTTACGCTTACGATCTTCCTCAGATTTAGCTTTCTTTTTCCGCCATTCAGATTCTGTGATACGGAAATCGTCTTTACTTAAAAACGTAATTGGCTTTTCATGAACTGCCCAATTTTGAATAGCCCCCATCTTGCCATCCCAAATGTAAGCGCCGTTCTTAGAATGAGGTTTATCTGTTGTTGGAACTCTTACCCAGCGATCATGCTCAATATGGTCAATAATTAACCCATGTTGCTCGGCAAATGATTCAAAGTTCATTTCTCTTGTGCCTTTCTTAATTGAAAAGATTTTTTACCCATCCATAGTAATCCCGTAAGTTTGCTATATCGTAACTGCCAACTTTTTTTACCAGCTAAGTAAAACTTAAATCCAAAGTGGTTAGAATTAAGTGGATAAAAGTTAAATCCTGTATTAAGAATTTCTCCCTCGTCTCTGATATGTATCATTTCTCTTGTGCCTTTCTTAAGTATTCGGCAAGTCTTTCACCATAGGTCAAAGAATGTATTTTCATTTTCAATTCTTGTATTTCAGATTGTTGCTGGCGTAGCATGGTGGCGGCTTGTTCTAATTGGTCAGATAACCTATCACCAGTATTCTCACGATTGGTTATTTTTCTGCGTACTCTTGCTCTTCCTTCCATAGCTTCTGCCATTTCAATGGGTGTCATTTCTCTTGTGCCTTTCTTAGTTCTTCTGTTGGTCTTGCTTCATATTCGATGTAATGCTTTGAACATAAAACTCCATAAGCAGTAGCTGGTTCGCACTCCCTTGTTTCTGTATCCCACTCGCAAAATATGCCAAAGTTTTGATGTGCTACTTCACATCCACAGGTAAGTATCATTTCTCTTGTGCCTCAATAATTGTTGGCAAATCTTCCCAATCGTGAC
>CAIRZD010000172.1 GCA_903882965.1 uncultured Bacteroidota bacterium | reverse complement strand
TATTTTTTGAAAAAGCAGTATATAAAATTATGACTAAAGAAACGTGCGCAATTACGATTGATAAGAAAATTCTTGATTTTATAATGCATAATAATATTGCCTCTGTTTGTTGTACTGCAGATAATGTACCTTATTGTTTCAATTGCTTTTATTCAGTATTAAAAGACGAGATGTGTATTGTATTTAAATCTTCAGTAGAAACAAAACATGTACAGATACTAGCTGATAATAAACTGGTTGCCGGCACAATCATTGATTCAGATATAAACCTGACAAAAATCGTGGGTGCTCAATTTGCAGGTGTCCATATTGAAAATGATACGGCTATAACGAAGGCTACCAAGTCTTATTATTTGCGCTATCCATTTGCAATCGCTATGCCCGGAAAATTATGGGTATTAGAGTTAAATACCATAAAATATACAAGCACAATAAATGGGGTAAAACGTAAACTGGAATGGAGTAGAGATTAATGCACATAAATATGATCATCGTCAGCCGGCAAAAGGATTATAGATACTAATCTTGCACCTTTTAAATAATGACATAAAAATGGAAATAATGGCCCCCGTGGGTTCATGGGAAAGTTTGCAAACGGCTATACAAGCGGGTGCAGATTCTATATATTTTGGCGTAGAACAATTGAATATGCGTGTAAAATCAGCCGCATCTTTAACAATAGCTGATATTCCTGAACTTGTTGATCGTTGTAAAGCTCACAAGGTAAGATCATATCTAACCCTAAATACCACAATGTATGACCACGATAAAAAATTGATATCTGCGATAATTAAACAATGTAAAATATCTGGAGTTGATGCCATAATTGCTTCTGACTTTGCTGTGATAAATGAATGCAAAAAACAAGGAATAAGTCTCCACATTAGTACCCAAGCAAATGTTACGAATATCGATACAGTCGAGTTTTTCGCAAATTACGCTGACCTGATAGTATTATCACGTGAACTTACTTTAAAACAAGTCAAAAATATTGTACAGGAAATAAAAGACAGAAATATATGCGGGCCTAAGAATGAACAAATGAAAATTGAGATTTTCGCACATGGGGCTTTGTGTATGGCTATTTCCGGCAAATGCTATTTAAGCCTGGATTCTAATAATTCATCTGCTAACCGTGGTGCTTGTATTCAAAATTGCAGGCATAAATACCTGGTTACAGATTTAGATAACGGTAAACAACTTGAAATTGATAATGAATACATCATGAGTGCAAAGGATCTATGCACAATTCATTTTCTTGATAAAATTGCGGAGACGGGAGTTTCAGTGATTAAAATTGAAGGGAGGGGAAGGTCTGCAGATTATGTAAACACTACTGTGAAATGTTATAAAGAAGCAGTACTGGCAATATCAAACGGAAGCTATTCACAGCAAAAAATCAATGATTGGGTGTCTAAATTAGATACAGTATTTAACAGAGGCTTTTGGGATGGATATTATTTGGGGCAACAACTCGGAGAATGGAGTATTACTGAAGGCTCACAAGCAACACAAAAGAAGGTATTCATTGGTAAGGTGGTAAAATATTACCCACGTATTGGAATAGCAGAGTTTGCTATCGAAGCAGGCACGCTTTCTTTAGGTGATGAATTGTTATTAATAGGTCCGGTTACAGGTATTTTGTACCAAACTGTGGAAAGAATACATATGGATAACAAGCCGGTAGAAAAGGTGGCAAAGGGAAAAATTATTACCGTTCCTTTTTGTAATAAGGTCAGGCAAGGGGACAAATTGTATAAAATAGTAGCAACTGAATATGCCTAAAGTACTTCATCAGAGAGCAAGGTGTATAGGGTGTAACTTGTGTTTTGAAATATGGCCTCTTAGATGGCGTATGTCCCATATCGATGGTAAATGCACTCTTGTAAATGGAACTGAAAAGAAGGGTATATGGCAAGTGATTATTTCAGAAGATGAAGTGCCATATAACCAAAAAGTTGCTCTGGCATGTCCGTTAAAGATCATAACAATAATAAAATAATAAAGGCTAATGACAATATTTAAACAATTCACTTTCGATTCAGCACACTTTCTTCCGTTAGTACCAGATGGTCATAAATGTAAACAGATACACGGGCATACCTACAAGCTAACAATTTTTATCGAAGGCCCGTTAGATAATGCAACAGGATGGGTCGCAGATTTTGCAGATGTAAAACGAATGGTGGGCATCGTACTGGAAAATGTTGACCATAAACTACTCAATAATGTTCAAGGATTGGAAAACCCAACATGTGAATTATTGGCAACATGGCTGTGGGATAAAATAAAAAAAATGCTTCCATTACTCAAAAAAATTGAACTTTATGAAACCCCTACTTCCGGAGTAATTTATGAAGGCTATTAAGAATATTTATACGTAAACATTATTTGTATAAACCCGCGAAATCAATTATTTAGCCTTACAAAATTCTATTACAAGCCTCAATATTTTATTGCCTATTCGGTATAATATAGCAAATGCACTGCGGCTAATTTACAATCAGCCAAAATATTCTGCATAAAAAAAGGAGGGTTGCTGATGCAACCCTCCTTCTGTATCATCCTAATCTACTATTGCTCTATTACGAAGTGGAACGTCTTATGTTCTGTTCCGCTTTGTACACTCAGCATATACATGCCGTTTGCAAGCGTATTATTAAGTGTTATTGTTTCATTGATCCTGCCGCCCTGTGCAGTCATTGTATTCTTGTAAAGCACCTGGCCAAGTACGTCTGTTACTTCAAGCGTTACTTCTTCATCATTAACACTGCCCAGTGTTCCTTTCACTGTGAACGTGCCCTTGTTCGGGTTTGGCAGTAAGTTGATTAATGCAGGTACCGCTGTTACAACGATCG
>CAIRZD010000171.1 GCA_903882965.1 uncultured Bacteroidota bacterium | reverse complement strand
AGTAATAGTAGCTACCTTATACTAAGACGAGATTTTTATCATAAACGTTGGAGTACTAATGAAAATGAGGATAAATATACTTGTAATGGCAAATAAATACTATTTATGAATGCTGCGTCATAAAAGATGCAGCCATTTTTTTCTCATACACATACTCAAGTACTTGATAAAAACATAATGTCTTCCAGTTTAAGTTTTCAATCCGGTATCGGATTATATTTATATTTTTACGTCAAAATAGGGGCTTATGAAAAAGTTTATACGGTTTGTAGTAATACTCCTCACAGTTGTAATAGCTGCAGTTGTCATATTGGGGCTCTACGAGCCGCAGGATAAAACAATTACGCGCACTACATTCATCAAAGCCCCTAAAGAGGCTGTATTTGAGCAGATCGTAAAATACAAGAACTGGCCAAACTGGAGTCCTTGGTACAAAATGGACTCTGGCAAACTCACAATGACTTATTACGGTACAGATGGCCAGCCCGGTAGCGGCTATGCTTGGGAGGGTGATAAAACAGGTGCCGGTGATATGCGCGACAGCGCTATAAATGGCACACACATGATGTACAAGCTCACGTTCACCAAACCACGTGAAGGTACAGCTTGGGGCAATCTTAATGCCGATGATAGCGCCGGTGGCACCAAAGTTACCTGGACATGCAATATGCATTTCCCGTTTCCTATCAATGCTATGTGTATATTCATGGATATGGATAAGTTACTCGGCGGCGATTTTGAATCCGGTCTTAAAAACATGAAGGCTTATTTAGAAGCTCATTCTTCCGTTACTGCTTCTGAACCCGCCATCTCAGAAGTTGATTACCCGGGCCATTTATACGAGGGTATGCGCAAAGTGTTGAGTATGGCAAACACCGCAGATATGAGTAAATTCTTCTCTGAGAGTTACGCTGTCCTTGGCAAGGATATCAGCGGTAAGATCAACGGCCCTTCCGCAGGCATTTACTTCACATGGGATACCGTAAAGAAAGAATCTGATATGGCTGCCGTATTCCCGGTTTCAGATACCACAATGCAGGTCAAAGGTGCCACATTCATCTCCTTGCCTGCATCCAAAGCCGTCATGGCGGTAATGAAAGGCGGCTACGGCAAAGAAATGGATATCCACATCGCTATTGCTAAGTATATGTCCGCAAAAGGTGAGGCACATGGCATAGTTCTGGAAGAATACATTACCGGCCCCGGCACTGAGCCCGACAGCAATAAATGGGTCACAAATATCTACTACATGCTCAAATAAATAACATTCAATAGTGAATGGCCATCAATACAATGTATTGATGGCTTTTTCGTTATTAACAAACAGGATATTATCTTCGCATATTCTACTTGGTTTTTTTAAATGAAGTTATCAGTAATTGTCGTTAACTATAATGTAAAGTACTTCCTCGAGGTATGCCTTCACTCCGTACTTCGGTCTGCGCAAGGTCTGTCCGCAGGAGCTTTATTGAATGGCGATACTGATATTGAGGTCATAGTGGTCGACAATAATTCTACCGATGGTAGTTGCGCTATGGTTGCCGACCGCTTTCCCGGTATTATACTTATTGAGAACAAAGACAACAAAGGTTTCTCTAAAGCTAATAACCAGGGCGTAGCTATAGCAAAAGGGGATTACATCCTTTTCCTCAACCCGGATACCGTAATGCCCGAGGATTTTTTAATCAAAACCCTCGCTTACATGGATGCCCACCCCGATGCCGGTGCCATAGGCCCAAGGCTCATAGATGGTAAAGGCCAGTTTGCTCCGGACGCAAAAAAATCTTTCCCAACGCTTTCGGTAGCCATCTTTAAAACAACGGGAATCAATAAGTTATTCAGTAAATCTCCGTTCTTTAATAAGTATTATGCCGTGCATGTTGGCGAGCACGAAACTGCTCAGGTCGATGTGCTTTCTGGCTGCTGCATGCTCGTCCGCAAAAAAGCAATGGACGATGCCGGCGGCCCTTTCGATGAAGATTATTTTATGTACTGCGAAGATGTCGACCTGTCCTACCGCATCGAAAAGGCAGGCTATAAAAACATCTACTTCCCCGAGGTCGACCTTATACATTACAAAGGGGAGAGCACCCGTAAAATGACGCTCTCCTATGTCCGTATATTTAATGAGGCACTGGTTACATTTGTAAAAAAACACTATACCAAAGAGCAGGCGCGCATGTTTGTGCTCTTCATTAACACAGGTATAGTCTTGCGCGCTATATCAGGCGTATTAAAGCGCGGCCTCAAGATTTTACACATGCCGTTGTTCGATGCTTTGATCCTGTTGCTCACACTCTGGGGTATCAAAAATTTTTGGGTAGAGGAGGTGAAAAATATAATGCCCATAGCCCAATTTGCTGTATATGCAACCTTCCCGGTATATATAGGCTTATGGCTATTATCCCTATACCTCAATGGTGCTTACGATCAGCCATACCGCCCCCTCAAAGTTTCCAGGGGCATGCTCATAGGCACGGTGGCTATTCTGGCTTATTATGGCCTGCTTCCGCCTGAGTACAGGTATTCAAGGGCTATTATCATATTCTCAGGGGTTGCCGGTACCGTCGTGCTGCTTGGCCTGCATGAGATATTGTACCGGGTAGGCATCCTTAAATACATACCATATGATAAGCTTCCGCGAAAAGCAGTAATAGTAGCCGATGAATTCGGTTACCGCCAAACAGCCGGCATACTCCGCCAGGTTCACTATGCCCCCGAGCTATCTGGCAGGGTAAGTATCAAACAGCAGGAGCCTGATGCCCTCGCCACCCTCCCTGATATGAAGCAATTGCTTTATACAGCCGGTATCAATGAGGTCATATTTTGTATCAATGGCCTTACCTATACCGATGTCTTTCACCAGATGCAGCATTGCGGCAAAGAATACGAATATAAAATACATATTGTTGGTAGTCAAAGTTTTGTGGGTAGTAATTCCAGTAGCACTTCTGGTGATTTATATACCATCGACCGCCGTTTTAACCTCGCCGACTTTGCCCAGGCCCGCAATAAGCGCATGGTCGATATCGCTGCTGCGCTCGTATTCCTGCTCCTCTTCCCATTCACTTTTTTCCTCGCCGCTAAGCCCGGCGCATTCCTCGCCAATTGCTTTAAAGTTTTAGGTGGCAGCTGCACATGGGTAGGGTATGCTACCGGGGTAAATACCCATAACCTGCCTGTTATCAAAAAAGGTATTATGCAGCCATATAATATTCTGGCAGGCTATGAGCCATCCCATGAGGTAAAGTCCCGCATCAACATGACCTATGCCCAGCATTATGCCCCCCTCACCGATATTACCTTACTCCTGAAGAATTATAAATTTCTCGGCGGAGTATAATTCCACGAAAGCGTTTATTTTCTATTTTTATTGCCAATACCCAAGTTTATGTACATAAAATACGTCTGTAATATAGCAAATAGCATACTATAATTTTACCTATTACGTTCTTGCTAAAATCTAATAAGATTGCCTATGAGATCTGCTATCCTCCATATTCTTGTTCTTTTAGTTTCATTGCTTGCATATAGTCCCGCTCAGGCATCACATTTAGAGGGTGGCGTTATGACTTATGCATATTTGGGAGATAGTACGTCTGCTGGCATCACTTATGGCAGGTACCTGGTAAGCCTGAGTATTTATGAAGATTGTCTTTCAGGCGATCAGCAAGCAGTAGCTCAGGACAACCCTGCTTTTTTTGGTGCGTTTAATATGATTACCGGCAATTTTTATATGCTGGATACCAATGTATTTTTTTCATCTGCAGTTAGCATTCCTGCGGTTTATACCAATGCTTGTGGGAGTAGTAAATCGCCTGTTTCATTATGCCTCATTCAAAAAACCTTTATTAAGCATTATGCTTTCCCGGCCAATACGCATGGATACGTTATTTCCAATCAGCGATGCTGCATGAGTGCCGGCTTGGTAAATATATTGAACCCTGGTAACGATGGATGCACTTTATACTGCACTATACCTCCATCTTCCACAATAAATAATAGCGCCGTTTTCAAAAACCCACCGGCACAGATAATATGTCTCAATAGGCCATTGTACTATGATAATTCGGCTACCGATGCCGATGGCGACTCCTTAAGCTATGGTTTTTGCGCACCGCTTAACAGCGTTAATCCCAATGATATAAAACCTTTTCCCTCGCCACCGCCTTATGATTCTGTGATCTATATGGCTCCATATTCTTCGCAGTCGCCGCTCGCCGGTAGTATTGCTATTACTATCGATCCCGTAACCGGTATGATCACCGGTACACCTGATCAGATAGGCCGGTACCTTGTAGCTGTATATTGTAAAGAATGGCGGGCAGGTGTATTGATAAATACGGTAGTACGCGAATCCGAACTTGTTGTTGCCGATTGCCCATCAGATACCTACAGCCCGATTGCCGGACCTGATACAATTGTATTTGCAGGCGCAAGTGTTCAGTTCTTTTCATCATTGGGCACATCATATTTCTGGAGCCCATCCACCTACCTTAATGATGCAAATATTTCAAACCCGGTCGGCACATTTACTCATTCCGGCACTTTTACATACACCTTGCACATAATCAGTGATTCTGGCTGCGATGGCACTCGCTCTGTTACAATTCAGGTATTAGACTACTCTTCTTTTTTTGTGCCCACTGGTTTTACCCCCAATGGAGATAATCTAAATGATGTTTTAGTTCCTGTTCCCGTGCTGGGTAGCACACTGGTAAGTTTTAAGATATTTGATCGTAAAGGCATACTTATCTTTAATGGAGGCCCCAATACTTCCGGCTGGGATGGCACATACAAAGGCGTAAAGCAGGATATCGGCACCTACTATTGGGAACTGCTCTACTATGATAATGCCGGTGCCACCCGGCGCACAAAAGGAGATGTAACATTAATAAGATAATTTTCATCCTTAGCCTCGCCGAAGGATCTTGCAGAGACAATGAAGCATCTTCACTTATGTCATCCTGACGCAAGGAAGGATCTTCACTCTTTCACAGTCATCTTTGTTCATTATATTGTATTATATTACCTTGCTCTGAAGAATTGCAACATTATGACTAAATCAGGAGAATAATCGCTAGTAGAAACAACAGTGCCAGTATGAACACCCTGCATTATAGGAACATCATCGCGTAAAAAATAGCCAAGCAATGGCCCCGGCGTATTAGTATTCAGCAAAGTCGTAAAAGGGGTGCCCCAAGCAGCCGGGGAGCATGTTGTCCCCCTGCTAGGGTCCTCATTGTATGTCTCAGCATTTTGATCTAACCGATCGAAAGCCCTAATAGCGTAATATAATTCCTGCTCGGTGCGTCAAGTATCCCAGTTATTGTCTTTCAGCATCCTGTATTCAACTGCGAGGGCACCTATATAATGCCCTAATTCGACTGTTGCGTCTTGCCATTCTAATGCATACTGATTCTGATCGTTGGATAAAGGATAATTCCTTTTTTGTGCCGGTATGCTCATACCGCACTCATCGCCT
>CAIRZD010000170.1 GCA_903882965.1 uncultured Bacteroidota bacterium | reverse complement strand
TCAGCTGCTCTAACCAACTGAGCTAAAAGACCGGTTATTGGGCTGCAAATATAGTAACTTTTCAATAGCCCCGAACCTAAATTTTTAGCAAATAACTATCTTTACTATATAATCTCCATTTATGAAAAAAGCTATCGGTATCTGTCTCATACTTTTGGGCGCAGCTATATTTTATTTATGTGGCTATGGTTTCTGCCGTTTCATGGCCACCAGTAAAGAAAAGACTATTGCCAGCTTCGCAAAAAAGGACCAGGATGCAAACTTCGTTTTTAAAGAAGGTATTGACAACCATATTCAAAATGGCCGGTTAAAGACCGGCCTGCTCACACTCATGGGCCTAGGTATTGCTTTAGGTGGTTTTGCCCTGTACCGAAAATCAGCTTCAGTTCGGTAACGGCTACAGTTCCTTTATCAGCATTCTGCAGCATAACGCCCGTGGCACCCACTTCTCGATGCAAATATTTCTTTTTCCTCAGGAGTCATATTCTGCCACTGACCAAACATACGCTTCTTCCATTGGCGAGAGCCCATACCTCGCCGACCGCGCATACCTCCAAACAGTAGTTTACTAAGGACCAAGATCCCCATTGCCTGCCAAAAAGTAATTACGCCCACATGCAGTACTGATGGCAAAATATTGTTCCATAATAGCATTACAACACCACTAAACGCAAACGCAGCAACCGTTGCGATGCCTATGATTACCGGTATTTTTCTTATCCATGGCTTTTTCATAAAATTGATTTTTTTACAAAAATATATACCATCCTACCCATGCAAAAACTGATTTCGGTAACCATTGTAAAAATGTAGGCGAGCGCTATAATAGAGTAGGTAAGCTACCTTATTCCACTTGAATGATATGCGTGATAAAACATTGTCAATTGCTATATTTATTACGCCACTTTAAGAGACAGGGGTTTTTTATTACATTTGCCTCCTGTAAAAACAACACCGTTATGAGCGAATCATTGGAAAACGTAATTGATGATGTATCAGTGCAAATGAAGAAAGCTATCGCCCACCTGGAAGTGGAGATCAGTAAGATACGCGCGGGGAAGGCAACACCACAGATAGTAGATGGTATATATGTAGATTATTATGGGAACCCTACGGCTCTCAACCAGGTTGCGAATGTAATGGTGCCGGATGCGCGCACTATAACTATACAGCCATGGGAAAAGAACATGCTCCACCCTATTGAGAAGGCGATCATTGCATCTAATATAGGATTGAACCCTCAAAACGATGGTAATATCATACGCCTGTTTCTGCCGCCGCTTACTGAAGAGCGCCGTAAAGAGCTTGTGAAGCGGGTATTGGGAGAGGGTGAACATGCCAAAGTAGCCATACGCAGCATACGCCGCGAGTGCATAGAACAAGTGAAGAAGCTACAGAAAGATGGCTTGAGTGAAGACATTGCCAAGGACGGTGAAACCCGCATCCAGGGGATAACAGATAAGTTTATAGCGCTGGTGGACCAGCATTGCAAAGACAAAGAAAAAGAGATCATGACGGTGTAATAGCTGACAAATCTGATATTTATGTATACTGAAAGCCTTGCTGTGCAAGGCTTTTTTGTTTTGCAGGTGTATCCAAAGGAGAAACCTGCAATGGCGCGCATAAATGGCTAAATGGTGTTGAAATAGAGTTGATGGGTGGGGCGGGAGTGTGGCTTTTGGGGGTGAGTACCCTATTGGGCTAGAATTCCAAGATTTTCTCAGTGCACAAGTTCGTACATTTTAAAATTGCATATATATGGTTTTGAACTCCTTTTTGGCCTATATTTACTCCCTTATTTAAAGAAATATGAAAAAACTCATAACCACACTCGCCTTAGCGGTGGGTCTAATAGTATCAGCTAATGCCCAGTCTCCTAATACGAAGGTACATGTAGGCATGAAAGCGCCCGAACTCGCTTTTCCGAACCCGGATGGTAAAACCGTGAAGCTTTCTGAGCTTAACAAGGGTCGCTATGTGCTTGTAGACTTCTGGGCATCATGGTGCGGGCCTTGTCGCAGATCGAACCCCGGGCTGGTAAACCTATATAAAGAATATTCTCCCAAAAAATTCAAAGGCGCCAAAAATGGCTTTACGGTACTGAATGTATCGCTTGATAAAGATAAGAGCGCATGGGTAAACGCGATAAAGCAAGATGGCCTGACCTGGCCAAACCATATGAGTGACCTTGGTGCATGGGATTCAAAAGCGGCAGCCGAGTATGGCGTACAATACATACCACAGGCATTCCTGATAGACCCAAAAGGCAATATAGTAGGGATGTATAATGTAGGGGAGCTGGCGGAACCAGACCTGAAAAAACTGGTAGAATAAGGTATAAAAAGCAGGTTTTGCAGAATGTATAATTTTCCATACCTTTGCACCCTTAATTCACGCATGGCAAAACCCATGCATTAAAAAAATAACAATGAAAAAAGGCATTCACCCAGAAGGATATCGCTTGGTTGTATTCAAAGACACATCAAACGATTACATGTTTTTATCGCGTTCGGCAGCACCTACCAAGGAAACTGTAATGTGGGAAGACGGCAAAGAGTACCCAATAGTAAAGGTGGAAATTTCAAACACTTCGCATCCATTCTATACCGGTAAATCTATGTTTGTGGATACAGCAGGCCGTATCGAGAAATTCAAGAACCGTTACGCAAAGAAAACATCAACGTCCAAATAATCATTTGGCAATATTATTACGGATCCCGGGAAATTCATTTTTCCGGGATTTTTTATAATTACACTTTTTGCTTTTGACTTTATACTTTTGACTATAATGAAGTATATACTTTTTGACAGCACAGACCGTGACCGGTTATTACCATTTACGCATACCCGCCCGGTAGCTGATATCAGGTGCGGCATAATGACCATGCGCGAGCGGTGGGAAATGTACCTGGGGCAACCAACCAGTACGCTTACGGAAAGCTATCTTCAAAAAGTATTTCCGCCAGATAGCAGCAATGATAACTGCTACATCAATGCAGCTGTCTTTGCAAACAGCGAATTAGTAGCAGCGTTAAACACACTGCCGACGGGACAAGCTTTGGTAAAAGGTGAGCTGGTGGTTGCTGTGCGCTACCCGGAAAATAAAAACGACATTGCAGATTTCCATAAACATTCAAAGACCCTACCGGCGGTGAATTTTGCAGGAGACCTGTACCTTCTGAAAAACAACCGCGATATATTTGTGCTCAATGACCGGGCAATACGTGATGACTATACCCTGATAACAAAAGGAAGAAACAGCGCACCTATACCTGAAGGCGTAACAGTGACGGGTAAGGAGCAATTATTTATAGAAGAGGGCGCGCATATTTATGCAGGCTGTATCATTAATGCGAGTACGGGGCCGGTATACATAGCTAAAGATGCAGAAATACTGGAAGGCACAATGATGCGCGGGCCGGTGGCAGTGGGCGCGCATGCTGTAATTAAAATGGGTGCAAAGATATATGGTGCTACAACCATAGGCCCGGGATGCAAAACAGGCGGTGAAATAAATAATGTGGTATTCTTTGCGAATAGCAACAAGGGCCATGATGGCTACCTGGGCAATGCTGTAATAGGTGAATGGTGCAACCTGGGTGCTGATACCAACTGCTCGAACCTTAAAAACAATTATGACGAGATAAAAATATGGGATGAATCTGCAAACAAATCTGTGAAAACAGGGCTTACGTTTTGCGGACTGCTTATGGGCGACCACTCGAAATGCGGAATCAATACGATGTTTAATACAGGGACAGTAGTGGGCGTATCGTGCAATATTTTCGGAGGCGGCTTTCCTGAAAAATTTGTGCGCTCTTTTTCGTGGGGGGGCAGTGATGGGGTTACTACTTATGATTTTAGCCGGGCAATGGAAACAGCAAACCGTATGATGGGCAGAAGGGACAGACAGTTATCAGAAACAGAAATAGAATTATACCGGTATATCTATGAGCATTACCGGAAGCAATAGCATTATGGTGCTGAATGGTTTTATGATCTTCATCATAAGGCCGTACTAAACACCCTACTCCGTAGTATATTTGCGGGCTTATTTACTTACTTACTTTTAAATTATTATATGCGAAAACAAATTGTAGCTGCAAACTGGAAAATGAACCTTGATCTGAATGAAGGTGCAGAATTAGTGAATGAGATATTTAAGATCTTACCTGTATTAAATGAATCAAAGCTGGTAGTGATCGCCCCACCCTACATTCATCTCACACAAACTGCGGCACAGCTTACCGGCATGATAGATGTGCACCTCGGAGCGCAAAACTGCCACCAGGAAGCTTCGGGAGCTTATACGGGAGAAATATCAGCAGCAATGCTTAGAAGCGCAGAAGTGGAATATGTGATCATTGGCCACTCTGAAAGACGGGAATATTTTAAAGAGGATAATGCCATGCTGGCTAAAAAAGTAAACCAGGCGCTTATTAATGGCCTGAAAGTGATCTTTTGCTGTGGTGAACCACTTGAAATAAGGGATGCTGATACACAAAATGCCT
>CAIRZD010000169.1 GCA_903882965.1 uncultured Bacteroidota bacterium | reverse complement strand
GCCGCTATTCAGGCAAAAAAGTTTCGGATAGTTGTGACATTATGTTAGTTTTTAAAAAAGAAATAAAGTATATTCGTCGTAACAAAACAATACATTTCCATCTATCAAATAGTTATTTATTTAATAAATTTTTATGAAAAATTTTATATTCAACCGCATCCGTATCATTGCTGTTCTTACAGTTTTATTATTTACTTCAACAAGTTCATATGCCTCACACATTCTTGGCATGGATCTGTACTATACATGGGTAAGTGGCAACACGTATAAAATCACAGCGATATTATATGGCGACTGTAGCCCATCTTCCTATACAGCTTTTTCCACTCTTCCTTCGTCATCACCACAAATATGTATCTATAGGGGAACTACTTATGTTACCACTATAGGGCTTACCATACAAGCACCTACTTCGGGTACGGATATTACACCGGTATGCCCATCTGAGGTAGGCCATACACAATGTGAAAATTCATCTTCTACGATTCCGGGTATCAAAAAATTTGTTTACAGTGCCAATTACACATTACCTGCACCTGTGACATCTAATTGCTGGCAATTTCTTTATATCGGGTATGATGGCTATGGCTCTGCTGCAGGAAGATCCGCCAACATTACAAATTTGGTAAACCCTTCACTTACTTCTATGGAGCTGGTAGATACACTCGATAATACTGTTTACGCACATAATTCCAATGTGCAGTTTTCTGTAGTACCAACACCTTTCTTCTGTCTTAATAATCCTGATAGTTATAACCCAGGTGCAGTAGATCCGGATTTGGATGCTTTCCAGATCGATCTCATATCTGCGATGAACAGCGCTTACACATCCTCCGGTTGTTCATATGGAGTTCCCTGCAGTTATACAGGCACAGCCTGGACACCTCCCACTACACCTATATCTCCGACCGACCCACTACAAGTTGTCGCGGGTTCTTTTTCATATAACTCTTCGACGGGTCAATTAAATTTCACCCCAAATGCAATACAAAGAGCCACTGTTGTATATAACGTGCGGGAGTTTCGGGCAGGTAGCTATGTAGGCAGCTGCCAGCGCGAAATGAATTTCCTCGTACTTACCTGCACACACACTAACCCTGTGGGCGCAATAGATTCCGCATCAACACTGGGAACTATTAGCTCAGATAGTGTACATTATACGATCTGCGATAACACCGGGCCATTCTCAATATATTTTAACCCAACAGAAACCGGCTCAACTAACGACATTACTGTTACATCATCGGGGTTGCCTGCCGGGGCAACGCTCACAGTAGTAGGCAATGGCACAACAACCCCTCATGCTACTTTCACATGGACAACAACAGGAATAGCACCCGGTACTTACATTTTCTATATCACATATACAGATAATAACTGCCCGCTTGCCGGCACAAATACACAAGCCATCACAATAGTAGTTACTCCGTCTCCGACAATTACTTATACAGTTATTTCACCGGCAACTTGTGTAGCAAAAGAAGCCATTTCTATTGTTCCCGGCGGAACGGGATCCCCATGGAACATAAATGTTACAGGTACCACAACACAATCATTTACCGGTGTTACTACAACTTTTATTGATAGCTTACCCCCCGGCACAGATACTATATCCATTGCTTCTGCTGCCGGTAGTACCTGTAATGCTAAATTCCCGATAACCATTGCCGGACCGTTAAATCTTACTATAACTTATACTAATCCTACTGTTTGCGCTCCGGCAAATGGATCCTTTACACTCACAGGTCTTACACCCGGTGGCTCATATAATATTTACTACACAGTAGGCGGCACACCTTATACCCTTGTAATGACGGCAAATGCATCCGGACAAATAACTGTTACCGGGTTAGCAGCCGGCACTTATACCGGCGTATACGCCACATCAACTACTACAGGTTGCTCATCTAATGTATTAACGTTCACAATTACCAGCATTACAATAACTATCACCGGCACTTCTACCAATCCTACTGTTTGCGCACCTCCTAACGGCACTATTACTCTTTCCGGGCTTAGCGCAGGAGGTTCATATACCGTATATTATACAGAAAGTGGTACACCACATTCCTCTGTAATGACAGCAAATGCATCAGGACAAATAATTATAACAGGTCTGCCACCCGGTAGCTATACAGGTGTGTATGTGGTTTCTGTTGCTACCGGTTGCACATCTAATATATTGACTTATACATTAGTCAGTACGACGTTAACTATTACAGGCACTTTTACAAACCCTACCGTTTGTACGCCTCCTAATGGCATTATTACACTTTCCGGGCTTACAGCAGGGGGGTCATACACCGTATATTACACAGAAGGTGGTACGCCATATTCATCTACAATGACGGCAAATACATCAGGGCAAATAATTATTACAGGCCTGCCACCCGGTAGCTATACGGGTGTATATGTTTTTTCTATTGCTACCGGTTGCACATCTAATATATTGACCTTCACATTGATCAACCCATCAGATCCACCTCCGCCGGTTCTTAGCAGCAACGCCCCTATTTGTGCCGACAGTACATTGCTTCTTTTTGCTACTGATGGTGCAACAAGTATCATTTATAGTTGGACTGGTCCAAATGGTTTTACATCAACAAATATAAACCCATCGATCACTACTGCACAAACAATTGCATCAGGTACTTATTTTGTTACAGTTACTAGTACTATAAGTGGTTGTAGTTCCTCAAGTTCAATGAATATTACAGTTAAGCCAACACCTGCTGCACCGGTTGTAACAGGTAGTAATGTTTGTACCGGATTAACATTAAGTCTTGGTGCATCATCATCTGCCGGCTGTACCTATAGCTGGGCAGGGCCATCAGGTTTTGTTTCCTCAATACAAAACCCAACAATTAACCCTGCTGCTGTTTCCAACACAGGTACTTATACAGTAGTAGCTACGCTTAATGGTTGCCCATCGCTCCCGGGTTTCGGCACCTACACTGTTTACCCAATACCTCCGCCTCCTGCTGTATCCGACACGTCCTATTGCCAGCATGCACCTGTGACGCTACCACTTAATGCAACAGGCACCAATCTTCTTTGGTATACAGCTTTTACCGGAGGCACCGGTAGCATAGCCACTCCTGTTCCAGCGGATACTGCCGCAGGCATATACACATGGTATGTAACCCAAACAATAAATAACTGCGAAAGCCCTAGAAAGCCGGTAAATATTACTATACTTAACCTCCCTGTTTTCAGTATAGCAGGTAATACGGTACTTTGCCTCGGAGCAACGACCACACTTAGTTATTCCGGTTCTTCATTAGTATCCCCATCCTATACCTGGTCTTTACCCGGTGATGCTTCAGTAGAGGGTGGCAGTGATACAAGCAATTTTATAGTGGTTGAATTTAATGCATCACAAACCCAATCTGTGTTACTTACGGTAAGCGATTACGATGGTAAGTGCAGTACCACAGAATCTGTGCCTATTAATGCAGTAGCACCACCACTTTCCTTATTTTATGTGAAACCTGATATTTGTGTAGGGGATACGGTTGTTGTTGCACTATCATACAAATCTCCAAGTGCAACGGTATTTGCATGGAATTTTGATGGCGCAAATATAATTGCAGCAAATTCCGATAGTGGGGGCCCATTCAGTTTATCATGGAATGATACAGGTATACATATTCTATCATTAGTAACATCAACCGATATTGGCTGTACAACACCTCCGGTTTATGATACCGTGAAAATTCACGGATTACCTAATGCAAGTATACAACCTCCAACTACCAATGTAGCGTGTATTCTGGACACCGCTTTGCTCAGTGCGGTATATGACAACAGTAACTACCTTTATGCCTGGGCACCTGCACATTTCTTTAGCTATCGCCTTGAACCAAAAAGTGATAATAACTCAACCGTTTTGGGTATTATTGATTATCCTGGTTATGTAAAGCTCACAATAACTGATCCTTTTGGATGTATGGCTACGGATAGTTTATATCTGGATCCTAAGCCATGTTGCGAGGTGCTTTTTCCAAATGCTTTCACACCAAACGGAGATACGCATAATGACGTTTTCCGTCCAATATTTAAAGGGTATCATAAGTTCCACACATTTATTATAGTTAACCGTTGGGGACAAACTGTATTTGAAACATCAAACAGCGATGATTCATGGGATGGTAATTTTAACGGCGTACCACAGGATATAGGAGTTTACTACTACTATCTTAAATATGATTGCGGCGGCGGCACCCTGGAAGCTAAAGGTGATGTAACGCTTATCAGATAACAAAACCAGAAATAGAAAATGAAAATCCCCGGTGTTTTAAAACACCGGGGATTTTCATTTTCGTGCGTTTGTAAAACACTAAAAATGGATGTGAATAAATTTGTATTTCCATAAGCAATACAACACTACTCCGGCAATGGCGGATAAAATAAGAAGAACAGGGAGCAGCGGGTTTTTCTTTTTTGTGAACGGGTCGTTGAAATTAATTTTTGCACCCTTCGGAAGTTCAGCCAGCTGGGTAAGGGCTTTGCCAAATTGTATATTTACAATGACCCTTGCATTTATGGCCCAGCCGTTGGCATCCAGTAAAGGAGCAAGGTTGCGTTTACGCAATTTTAAATAAGCGATTATCATAGAAGGGCCGGATATCAATAATAGGAGACCGACAAATGCAATTGGCATTTTCCACCATTCAAGTTTCATAAAGCCGGCAATTACAGATGCAATAGCAGTGCCGATAGCGCCGATAGCCAAACCTATTGCGGCAAATATTCCTACAAATTTTCCAATATCAAAAGGTTTTGCCGGTTCTTTTTTGGCAGTTGTTTCATCTACTTTAAGAGGAACAGCATCAACCCCGGTCTTCATATTTGATGCGACTTTATCGTCTTCAGATGATGCAAATTTGTTAATCTGCGTTTCAATAAACCTTGAAACTTTACGGTATGGAGAAAAGAATGCCTGCCGTATACCAATAGGGTTTTCTATTATTTTTACTATGGTAGCATCCCAGTCTAATCCTTTACGGTCATAAAATAATGCGTTTCTTCCTACAACCAGGTTATCAATATCACCATTTGTAAGGGCGGCTACAATAGTCATTTTCTCGCTAGTAGCTCTTGATACACAATCGCAATAGATCAGGTACATACCGCTGAATGATGCCAATGTGGAGTGCTTAGGCATATCACGTACTTTAATACAGAGGTTGCAGCTGCGCTGGTCTATATATAATGTGCCCGCCTGAAAAATGGCCTTGGAACCAGGTGTATAAAAATCGAAAAATGTGACGAAGTTTTTTAATAGTTTAAACAGGTCACGGTGATATCTAACCAGCTTGTCTACAAGTATAATATTGTTAGCTTCGGTTTCTAATGCTTTATCCTGTTCGATCAAAGAGGTCAATTGCATTTTATCAGCACCTGATAATATTTCGCGCACACGCTCCACGCCTAATGCTTCAATGGCAGCGCCTTCTTTCTCAGATATCCATTTTGCGAATGCTGTGAATGTTGTGGCTATACTATTCCATTCCTGCTCACTAATGCTGTCTTTACCAGGGAATAATTTGCTTACACTTAAATTTTTAAAAGTGGTAATTGCATTTTCCCAAGCGGGGTTTATTCCTGAAGAAAGCGGTAAGGATCTATTTGCTTCGATCTTTGCCAATGGATATGCGGCTATTTCATCCATACAACCGGAAAGATCTTTGGCTGTGATAGTTTCTACCCTAGCCACCTGCAAATTCAGCACTTCTGTAGACTGGGGATCGAATGCTGCTAAACGGCAGCGGATGTAGAAATCATCGACTTTAGATCTGATCGCACATAAATTGCTATAAGCTGATTCTGTATCTGCGCCTAATGGGAATATGGTATCCGGGTCTGCGTCTTTTTGAGCATACCATGCCGCATATTTTTCACATTGCTCAAAAAAACTTTGCAACAGTTCGGAATTGATTCCCTGCTTACCACCCCTGTCTGTTGCTGAGCCTGTGTATAGCATTATCTCGTTGATGAGCTTTAGTAGCTCCGGATCTGAGGTGGTGTCTTCTGTAATAATACCATCGCCATTAAAACGGGTTGCCGCAAATATTTTTGCAGTATCAGAAGTATCTTCAACAGTGAGTGTTGTTGCATTTTCTTTACCCGTACTTTTTATAATTACCCTGGCAGAGTCAAGTAAAACTTTTCCTTCAGGAGTAGTATCATTGATCGCCGATAATGGGAAAATACTATCCTGCTTAAGCAAATCGGCAGGGTATTTTAAAAGTGCATTGATCCAGTTTACAGCTTCAATCACTTCGGGAACACGTATTTGCCCATCTTTATCTGCATCAATTATTTCGAGCGTTTTCTTATCAATTTCGAGATCATTTACTGGGCAACTCAGGGCCGTCCATAATTTGGGATCAAGGTTTGCAAGGTATAGCAAGTCATCTCCTGAATCTATATTTACCCGTTTTACCCCACCAACTGTGGAGAAGCTCCATATATGATTATTGTATTCCATAAAGGTTGAATCTTGTTACTAGTCTTTTTTGAATTCTCTCACAAAATACTTTTTTATTGTAAAATGTCCCGAAAATGTCCCGAAATGTACTCAGCATGCGGTGAGTGGCGGAAATTTTATATTGGTTGTCTTTTTTAAATATAACGCCCGGTTTTTAAAAAATTTTCTTTTGATTTTTTGCGAATAGTTCATGCTGAAAAATATCTGCCTGATGCAAAATTTTCAGCATCGCTAATAACAGTATTAGATTGTATTAAATAGCTAATGTAAATTTCGGATATCGCCAGAACAAGTAAGGAAAAGTGCATGCACCTTTTTGGGGGTACTAACGGTATTCCTTTGTGTACATGAGAATCCCCGGCGCGGGGTAGGATTATACCGCCTTTATTAAGCATAGTGTTTACCGGCAAACCTTGCCAAAATTTATTTTTATATTGTTTTAGCCTATGCTTTACTACTCATTTTAAGTTTTGAATTACCTTTAGCATATGTCTGAAAATACACCGGAGAAGAAATTATTTTTACTGGATGCGTTTGCGCTGATATTCAGGGCTTATTATGCTCTGATACGCAACCCACGCATTACAACCAAGGGCCGCAATACGAACGCACAGTTTGGATTTACGAATACACTGCTGGAATTGCTGAACAAGGAAAAACCTACACACCTTGCGGTGGTTTTTGATACAGCGGCACCTACGGAGCGGCATACGGATTTTGCGGATTACAAAGCGAACAGACAGGAGACACCTGAAGACCTGATTGCAGCAGTGCCGGATATAAAGCGAATCATAAAAGGTTTCAACCTGCCGTGCCTGGAACTTGATGGGTATGAGGCTGATGATATAATAGGGTCGCTGGCACTTGAAGCCGCAGACCTGGGCTATACGGTATATATGGTGACACCTGATAAGGATTACGGGCAGATAGTAAGAGAGAAAATTTTTATTTACAAACCAAAAAGTGCATTCAGTGACCAGGAAACACTGGGTGAAAAAGAAGTGTGTGCGAAGTGGGGCATAAAGCGTGTAGACCAAGTGATAGATATGCTGGGCCTGATGGGCGATGCGGTGGATAATATTCCCGGGATACCGGGAGTAGGTGAAAAGACTGCTGCAAAGCTGCTGGCGGAATACGACAATATTGAGAACATACTTGCAAATGCTGATAAGATAAAGGGGGCAATGGGCGAGAAGATACGCAACGGTAAGGATCTGGCGCTGATGAGCAAAAAGCTGGCAACAATAATAACGAATGTGCCTGTGCCTTTTCATGATGAGGACTTCAGGGTGAAAGAGAAAAATGTGGAGGCCATAAAACAGATATTTGATGAGCTGGAATTCAGGGCACTGACCAAGCGCGTATTGGGTACAGAGCAGGGGCAGGATATCTGGAACGGCGAACAACCGGGCAAAACGGGCAACCAGAAAACCACGGCTGTGGATAACAGCCGTAGCCTGGACCTTTTTGGGAACCCGGTGCCACAGAAGAGTGCACCGGCGGTGAGTGAGCGTGCGCTGGATAGTGAAGAAACGGAAACAGAAGCATTTGATAATTTGCCGGCTAATCTTACTACGCTGGAGCAGGTGCCTCATACTTATACACTCGTGCAGACCGATGATGAGATAACAGAATTGTTGAAACAATTGGCCGGTAAGAAAGAAATAGCATTCGATACTGAGACAACTAATATAGACCCTAACCTAGCGGACCTGGTGGGTATGAGTTTTTGTTATGAGAAAAATGTGGCTTGGTTTGTAGTGGTTCCGGAAGACGCCTTCGGCGTCAAAAAAATCCTGGAAAGATTCAGGCCACTGTTTGAAACACCGGATATACTTTGGGTGGGGCAGAACATTAAGTATGATATGATCATGCTGAAGTGGTATGGTTTTGGGCTAAAAGGGCCTATATATGATACCATGCTTGCCAACTATGTGATAGACCCTGATGGCAAGAGAAGCATGGATATGCTAAGTATGAAGTACCTGAGCTATGCGCCGGTGAGTATAGAAACACTGATAGGAAAAAAAGGCAAGGGGCAAACCAGCATGCGCGAAGCGCCTATAGAAGCGGTGAAAGAATATGCGGCAGAGGATGCAGACATAACGCTGCAACTGAAAAAGGCATTTGACCCGCTGCTGGATGAAAAGGACGTAAGGCGTGTGTTTGAACAGGTGGAAAATCCACTGGTGCCGGTGCTGATAGATATAGAGTATGAGGGTGTGGGATTGGATGTGCCTTTCCTTAGAGAATACTCAAAAGTGTTGGGGGTGGATATACAGCAGGCGGAAGAGAATGTGTATAAGCATGCGGGAGTGAAGTTTAATATCGGTTCGCCGAAGCAGCTTGGAGAAGTATTGTTTGAAGTGATGAAAATAGATGCCGGGCAAAAGAAGACCAAGACGGGCCAATATGCTACGGGGGAAGATGTGCTGCAGAAGCTTCGTAACAAGCACCAGATAGTGGAAGATATACTTGCTTACCGTGAGCTTACCAAACTGAAGAGTACTTATGTGGACTCACTGCCGGACCTGATAAACCCAAGGACGGGCAGGCTGCATACCAGCTTTAACCAGGCAGTAGCGGTAACGGGCAGACTGAGCAGCAATAACCCTAACCTACAAAACATACCAATACGTACAGACAGGGGCAGAGAGATACGCAGGGCATTCATATCACGTGGGAGTGGGTATACGCTGGTATCTGCGGATTATTCGCAAATAGAATTGCGCATAGTGGCTGCGATAAGCGGGGATGAAAATATGATAGCTGCATTTAAAGAGAATAAAGACATACATACAGCTACTGCAGCAAAGGTATATGGAGTAGCAGAAAGTGAAGTGACCAGCGCGATGCGCAGGGCAGCAAAAGCGGTGAACTTTGGGATCATATACGGGCAGTCGGCATTTGGGCTGGCAGAGAATATAGGTGTAAGCAGGACGGAAGCGAAGACGATCATAGATAATTATTTTACGCAGTACTCCTCTATAAAACAATACATGGACCGCTCCATAAATTTTGCCAAAGAACATGGCTATGTGGAAACAGTAATGGGCCGCAAGCGCTGGCTAAAGGATATATACAGTGCTAACTTTACGGTGCGCGGATATGCAGAACGCAACGCCATCAATATGCCGATACAAGGTACAGCCGCTGATATGATAAAGCTGGCGATGATAACTATTCATAAAGACCTGGTGAACAGGGGCATGAAAACGCGTATGATACTACAAGTGCACGATGAGCTTGTGTTTGACGTGCCGCTGGAAGAGGTGGAAGAAGCACAGTTATTGATAAAAACTGGCATGAGCAATGCTATGAAATTACCACATGAGGTGCCACTGAACGTGGAAACAGGAAAGGGTGATAACTGGCTGGAGGCGCATTGACGTCTGAACCATGATTAAAGGATTAATGGATTATCATGATTTCTTTTAATCAAGTGAAACTAGGTTCAGCCTTTTCCATATGGAAGTGGGGGATACCGACTTCTTTAAATTCATCACCGACGATCGTATAATTCATGCTGAGGTAAAAGGGATGGATCACTTTGCGGGCGTGGAGGATAATTTTTTTGTAGTTGTTTTGCCATGCATAATCTTCGAGGGCCTGTACTAACATTTTGCCAATGCCTTTGCCCTGCCATTCGTTGTATACTGCCATGGCCCGGAGCTGGGCAGTACCGGGGTCTTTGGGCTCGAGAAGAACGCAACCAATAATTTTATCGTTATGCTCTGCAATAAAAATAATGTTTTTGTGATCGCGGCTCATGTCTTCATCCTTTAGAGAAAGACCGAGTGGCTTACGAAGTATCTCATCGCGCAAATCAAATACCGGCTGATATTTAGGGGAAGCGGAGGATATGATGGATATGGTGATATCGTTCATGACACTAATTTAATTCAACCTCTGTTGTCTGGGTAGCTTTTACGAAAAAAATTACAACTTTTTCAGAAACGGAAGCCTGGCCTGGGCCTTTGTGGTAGTGCGCCTGGTATTCGCCCGGTTGTATCCTGAGCGGCTGTGCAGCAGGGTCGTTGAGGTTTATGGTTTGTAAAAATGCAAATTTATCGCCTTGCTGATTGTAGAGCGTAACAGACTTCAGGTTGTCGTCGTGGTTGAATTTTACGAAGCCGGGCTGCGGGATGGTAATGACGGTTTCTTCAAAATCCAGATCCACATTGCGGTCTATTTGCGGAAAAGTATTTATCATGATATGGTAATTGCCTGCATCGTATTCGAGGGCTGCAGTGCATTTCTGATCCTGCACGCGACCTTGAGCTTTGTTGCGTTCGGTGACCCTTGCAACGAACTCGTTTATAGGTCTTTTGGGCGCATCTGCATAAGCAAAACTAAGGCTTGCCGGCAATACGGTGATCGTGATCTTCTTCTTTTTATTCTGTTCTATTTTTACGTTGTTGACGCCGAGTGTCTTCTTTGCTGAAAGAGCAATATTGTAAGTCCCTACCGGTAAATTGGTTTGTGGATCAGGGTTTCCGTTAGCATCAACGGTGCGGTAGAAGGTTTTAATTACTTTGTTTGTACCCGGTTCCAGCAACAACATTTGTGGTGTAGAGTTAAAAAATTTTCCATGCCCGTTAGTGATATAAATTTCAAGCGAGGTTTCTTTGGCATCTTCTGTTACAACAGTGAATTCTGCAGGTTTAAATGGAGCAGCATCTTTTACAGGCAGTGCGGTAGATTGGCTAACCGTGACCTTAGGGATATCAATTTTAAGCGGCGGTAACGGAGGTAATTTACGGGGAAAGATACCTTTATCTTCGATCACAAAAATATTTTGTCTTGGCCTGATCTCTGTAATTTTTAAACGGGTAATCTGATCAGGGTTGTTTGGAGCAACCGGGTTATCTATAACAAGAGCGGGTAATGGTGCAAGAGGCCTTACCTGTGGTTTTGTAGTTGCGAGGTCTACGGTTGCAACCGGTCTTTGTTGCATTACAGACACACGGTTAATACTTTCGGCTGTTAGCTGGACCTGGATTTGCGGCACGGGTGGTACATTGATGGCAACCGGCTTTGGCGCCCTGACGTTAGTAACCGGCACTGTGATCAACGGAGATAATGATATGCCAGTTATTTTCTCAGCTGTAAGGGTTACGGGAACTTCAATTACCGGTGGCGGTGGCGGCGCAATGAAAATCATTTGTTTTGCCGGAGGTAAAAAATAGTTTGCCATTTTAAGATTCAGCGGCGTGATAGCAGTTATATGCTCAGGTTCCGGCTTTGTGATTATTTCTACTTGAGGAACAGGCACATTTTTCAAGACGATCGTTGATGGAGCAGGTGTATTACTTTGTATGGGTTGTGCAGGTATGGCAGCAGAAATATTCTCAGCCGGAGGCAGGACTATTATTTCTACAGAAGGAACAAGGGTGCTTTTAGGTGCTTTTGCAAAGGGTGCTGATGTGTATAATAAAATGCATGTTGCAGTAGCAACCGGTGCGATCTTTTCTGTGGGTGGTTTTACGGGTGCTTCGTCGACCTTTATTTTGGAAACGGGTTTTGGTGCAACTACGGTGTCTGTTTTGGGTGTTTCTTTCACTACTGAATTAGCAGTAGAATCCTTAAATGTTTTTACTGGTTTTGGAAGCGGTATTTCTTCAGATTCTTTTTTAATGACTTTAGTATCCGGATGTTGGTCGAGATCTGTTACCGGGATGTTTACTTTCAACGCGCTGGGCACATTTGCGGCCAGGGTTTGTATTTGCTTATAATCTGTTTTGGTGATCTTTATTGCAGGACGGAATGCATTAACAATGGTGCTAACCGCTTTGGGCATGTCGGCATCTTTTGTTACCTGTAGAAAATCGCCCATACAGGAGTAAGTAGTTTTCAGGGTGGCGTCATCTTCGAGGCTAACGATGTATGGTTTGAAGTAGACTTTATATTTCATAAGCTTCTTCATCACCTCGCAGATATCACCACCACAACTTTCGCCTCCGTCTGTAAAAAGGATAATGCTATATGCATTGTGCTCCTCATCAACAAGATCGAATTTTGCGGCCTGCAACAGGGCATAAGAAATAGGTGTAACTCCAAGCGGGCGTATGTCATCAAGGCGCAAAGACATTTGTACCCTGTTGTCTTTACTGAACGGGACCTCGTTTTTTGTATCGTAGCAGTTGTTTTGCTCAACGGTGTACTGGTGTCCGAAAACACGGAGTGAAAACTCAACATCAGGATTTATGGCATAAATGCTATCCATAAGATGTAGGATGAGCTCATCAGCTGCTTTGTATTTTTCTTTGCCGCTTGGCCATTTTTGTATCATGCTGGATGATTCATCGAGCAAGATTAGAATGCGTGACTGGGTGAGTTCGCCCTTTAGCTGGGCAAATGAATGGTGGATATAAAAGAAAGTAAAAAAAAGTAAAAAAAGTCCTTTAAACTTCATGAAACACACTTAAATAACAAACGTACACTGAATATATCCAAACGCGAATTTACCAACAAATAATGAGTAAGTTTTCAGCAAAATGTTAAACAAGTTTGCAATAATTATATGCGATATAGCTTGATTACTTTATGCCGGCCGATTTCACTTTTTGAACCATTTATTATTGATTTATGTGAAATGGGTTAGAAAACGCGCCACATGTTAATAATGTGGTTATATTTGGTATCCATAAAAGAAAACCGAAACATGAAAAAAGACCATTCAAAAGATGCGATTATTCAACAATCTATAGAGTTTTCGTTGATGGTCATTAAGTATGTGGAGGAACTGGAAGGTAAGCAGAAGCATGTATTGGCAAACCAGGTTTTAATCAGTGGCACGAGTATAGGCGCGCACATTATAGGTGCACGCAGTGCTGACGCTGAAAAAGACTTTATTTACAGGATGAAAGAAGCAGATAAAGCAGCGCATGATACATGGTACTGGTTTTATTTGTGCGAACATTCAGAAGGGCATGGTTTTGATAAAAAATTGTCGACAAAGCTGGACGAAATAATGACGCTGATAAGTGGCGTTATTCTGTCACTGTGATCACTTAATATTTTTATCGCTGATCATTATTCTTTATTCACCATCATTGGCTTCCCATAATTCTATTTTGTTGCCTTCGGGGTCAACGATGTGGGCGAATTTTCCGTAATCAAATACCTGCATTTCGCCGAGGGGCTCAATGCCTTCTTTCTTTAGTTCTGTTAAGAGCCATTCGAGGTTTTCCACACGGAAGTTGATCATGAAATCTTTTCCGGAGGGCTCAAAATATTTAGTTTCTTTAGCGAAAGGGCTCCAAACGGTAGAGCCTTTTTTATCAGGCTCAGCGGCATCTCGCCATTCGAAGGTGGCGCCATAATCGTTTGTATCAAGGCCCAGATGAGTGGCGTACCAACTGCGGACAGCAGCAGGGTTATCGCATTTGAAGAAAATACCTCCGAGGTTTGTAACTCTTTTTGGCATATGGTAATAAATGAAGGGTGAGAAGCTAAAGGTTAAAGGTAAAAATAAATACTATAAGTGTATAATAAACATATAAAGTTCCGGGGATGCCGGAACTTTATAAACCATTATATTATCTAAGTTAGGATCAATAGATCGTTGCATCAAACTCACCGAGTTTGGTATGGAGTGCTACACGATTTGCAGCAAGATCAGTTTTAAGTGTCCAAATCGTTTGATAAATAGTCCTTTGATTTGTAACGAGATTGGTATATGTTGTTTTGTCGGCAGGTGTAGCTGCAGTCCTGATGCTGTTTTTGGTGTAACCAAGGACAGATATCATCATATTATTAACAGTATCCCAAGTAGATTGTGCAGCTGTCATATTACCTGCGCCTATGTATGAGTCAAGCAGATTGATCTCTGCCGTAAAAGCGGACGCAGAAATATGAGTTACTGTTTGCGCAGATGCGCGTTGAATAGAACCAACTGTGCAGGTAGCTGCAACCAGGATACAAGCTAATAGAATACGTTTCATTGTTTTTAAATTTTATTAAAGTTATAAAAAAAATCGTTACTCACTATCTAAGACAGTCGCACCCCCCCTATATAGTTGGGTTTTATACCGAAAAGATGGAGAAATAATTTTTTCACCCAATCCTAAGCTATTCCATTTGTTATCAACAGCTGCTATTGTTTTGTCATCAGCGACTATGATATTGGGCCACGGCCTATCAAAGTTATCGAATTTTTTTGTTTTGCGTGTACCATCGAGGCCTAATATATTTTTTTGCTCCCCGCCATAAAAATGGTCTCTTTTTGGGTCGAGGTTATTGCAAAAACGCCATAATACGTCTGCTATATCATCAGTATTTATAGTGTGTTCGACATATAATATAATTTTTATTCCGTCAAGGCCGGGTTGGGAGGCAAGTTTTTCATGCAATTCTATTATTTGATTTGGCCTTGTTTTTTTGACCGCAACCATTAATATGGGCATATCCCACTCACCGGCAAGTTTTTCGTTGATACCGGTAATTTCGTGGAAACCGGACAATATATTATTTTTTGAGAAGGAAGTATGGAGTTTGAACGGAAGCAAGGGTGTAGTTATTTCTTCTTCCATTTTTCTGGTGCCATCGATGCACATTTTGCCACCGAAGCCGAGTTTTGAGCAGCTATGGTCAAGTACGTCCATAGGACCCTGGCTGAAATAAATATCGGTGACGGGGTTTACATTATTAAGTACGTAATGGGTAAGCGCTTTATAGTCGTCTATTTTTATGCCGCTGGCAGCAGGGCCATCAGTGAGCACAAGAATTTTATTGAACATCATTTGGCCGGCGCCCCACATGGCATTCATCACCTTCTGGCCCTGGCCGGCGTATTCTTTATTGATGGTAGTGATAACGAGATTATGAAAAACTCCTTCAACCGGCATATTCATGTCTGTGATCTCGGGTACCATGGTCATCTTGATAGGTGTGAGGAATATGCGCTCTGTGGCTTTGCCGAGCCATGCATCTTCCTGCGGGGGTATGCCTACAATTGTGGCGGGGTATACGGCATCCTTACGGTGCGTAATGGCAGTGACATGAAACCGGGGATAAAAATCAGGGAGTGAGTAGTAGCCGGTGTGATCGCCGAAGGGGCCCTCCCATATAAGATCTTCGCCCGGATCAACGTAGCCTTCGATAATGAAATCGGCATCAGCGGGTACTTCGAGGTCGGGCTGGGTGATGCAGCGCACCATTTCTACTTTCTTTTTGCGGAGGAAGCCTGCGAGCATATACTCATCCACATTTTCGGGGAGTGGGGCTGTGGCAGCGTATGTGTAAACCGGGTCGCCACCGAGGGCTACGGCTACGGGCATGCGCTTGCCGAGCTTTTTATATTCATTGAAATGGCGTGCAGAGACTTTATGTTTGTGCCAGTGCATACCGGTCATAGTGGGATCGAATACCTGCATGCGGTACATGCCGATATTGCGGATGCCATTGTTGGGGTCTTTGGTGTGTATGGCAGGGAGTGTGATGAAGCGGCCACCATCTTCGGGCCAGCACTTGAGGATGGGCAGCAAATCGAGGTTGGGTTTTTCCATGACCACTTCCTGGCATGCACCACGGCCACCGATCACTTTGGGCATCCATGAGGCGAATTTGCTGAGTTGCGGGAGCATGGCCAGCTTTTCGAGCATACCGTTTTTGGGTGCGGAGAGTTTTTTGAAGAGGTCTTCTATATCGCGGGTAACATCATCAAGCGCGTTGACACCAAGGGCTATGCACATGCGGCGCTCACTGCCCATGGAGTTAATTAGCAAGGGAAAATCTGTGCCGGTATTCTCGAAAAGGAGCGCTTTATTTCTGTCGGGGGTTTTTGAAATGCGGTCGGTTATTTCTGCAATTTCGAGTACGGGATCGACGAAAGTTTTTATCCTTACTAATTCACCTGCCTGTTCGAGCGCATCTATAAATGCGCGCAGCGATTTGTATGCCATGGGGCAAAGTTAAGAACCCTAAATCCCTAAAGGGACTTCGCTTGGGAATATATTTTGAGCTGCGTAGCATTTATGGTGGTTGTTTTTCTTCATATATTGTTTGTTTAAAAAATCTGGTGTCGATATTATGTGGATATTAAAATGTTTTTTTTATTAATTGTGATTGTGTAAATGTATAAGGGCCTCACCCCTTCCCTCTCCCCTTCGGCTTCGCTCAGGGCAGGCTGTAGAGAGGGTGAGGTCGAATGAGCGTTGGGGATGTAGTATGGCTGATTTTGCATTTATTGTATTTAAGGAATAAAGTTAGCGGGATGAGGGGGTAATGGAGGGGAAGTGTATATACCTTTTTAGCGTTTACTGCGCGATGTAGTTAGTGGCAAGCAGGATGCTTGCGGAATTTGGGGACCAAGGGAGACCCTTGGACCAGTGGGTTATTTTATAAAACTGTGATCAATAATAACTATGATTTTTGCATTTGCTGTTGGAAAGTGATCATAATAAATTCAGCGGGATGAGAAACAGCGACGAGTACTGTAATATTCATTTTTCCGTTCAATATATCATCTCCTGTCATTGTACTACCCAAGCCTACCGCGATGCTATACGCGTCTTCTGGTTTCGCGCCTGCGAAAGCTCCTTGTTTCCAGAGGCCATTGAGAAAATTACCGATCATACTTTTTACTGAAGCCCAGGTATTGGCTGTATTTGGTTCAAATACATATGCTCTTGCCGCGAGCTTTACTGATTGCTCTATCATGATCATGGTTCGGCGAACATTGATGTAGCGCCAGTCCTGACTATTGCCATCGAGCGTTCTTGCGCCCCATACTAATACACCCTGACCGGTAAAAGACCTGATCACATTTATAGATTTGCCCGATACAGCATCTACATTGAAGTCTCCCTGCTGTGTATCGTTTAGGTTAATAGTGGGTGCGACTACTGCCGTCAAGCTGACATTTGCAGGCGCTTTCCATACGCCCAACATGCTATCCACGTATGTATATATCCCTGCCATTGCCGGTGATGCAGGCAAAACATTTGCAATATTTGATGCCCATAGAATAAGATTTTTATAATTACGGCTTGCAGACATCATTGCATTATGAGCCAATGTAACAGCAAGCTGTGTCTTTGTATCCGTCATATAAGGGTCGGCTGCAACCGCCACATTCGCAGGTGCAATCAGGTCAGTAGTTATTGTATCAGGGAAGTCAGTTTCAAGATAATTTGTCAGTGTTCCGAAATTTGCGAATGTTACTTCGCCATTCTGAATTATGCTTGTTTGCAGCCAGGGGAAATAAGCAGCTCCGTAATTGAGATTATCTGCACCTACATCGTTCCTGAAATTATCTATAATAGGCTGGCAAAGATTAGGATCGGCAACAGCGCCACCCCATACATCAAATATGGCTACTTTATTTTGAGCAGACGATGCATTTTTTATGGCCGCTTGCATAAGACTTGCATAATCGCTTTTGCTTAACGACAGACCATCCGGGAAAACTATGATAGTAGGATCTTGCTCGTTATCAAGTGTGGAGAGGCCGCTTTGGAAATCCGCAAGAGCAATTGCACCGCCACTATACAGACCTAGAGGAATAATATAGCATGTGCCACCGCCATTTTGGTAAAACAGACGGATACTGTTGTATAGGTAATAAGTGGTGGAAGAAATTGCAAGTTGGTATTGTATTTTATTCAGTGTTAAAATTGGTTTTAATGGATCATGTACATTCGGCAAATCAGAGGAAGCAGCACTTAACGTAAATTGCAGTTTTGAACCGAGGCCACCGCCAAAATAAGTTGTAAAATCATTCAGTGAAGTGACTTTAACGGCAGTTCCTTTCAGAGATTGTCCGTTATAATCAGCGCGCTGTGTATATCCTATAAATGCAGGTATGGCGGTTGCAACCTCGACTATTGAATTAGGGAAGGCATTTAACTCCTGGATATATACTCCCGGGGTTTGGGGGTTTTTGAAGTTCATCATAGGTTTTGTCTTAAACGGTTTTTTACCTGATTAATATCAATTAAATGCAATGAAAAAATAAATGTAAGCATATATTATTGATATGCTCAATTGTCCACCGGATCAATGCATTTCCGCCAACTTCGATTAGAAATCCTTTTTTGTAGAATTGTGTCTCTGGAATATAACCTTGGGATCGGAGTCACAGATACAAATGGCTGCAAATAGCCGAAAGCAAAAAAAAATTAGCAGTTACCTATTTTCTTTTTGTAGTTCTTCGAGCTTGGTGACGAGTTTGAGGGCAAGTGATTTATACATTACTGGCAGTGTGAGTGTGCTGTTATCAAAACCTGATTTCCGATTGGGGTAGGGGGTGGTGAAATGTATGCAGTGTTTGCACTTAAAAAATATATTGAGTACAGGTGGTGTTTCGTTTTTTTCATCTAACAATTCGATGTCAGAAACATCAAGGATATTAAAATCAATACTCTCGTTCCTGTCTTTATACATGATATTGATGGTGCCGAGCTTATCTATATTAATGACCTCATTGAGGGTGGAATCAACGCAAGACAAAAACAGGGCATTTATTTGTTTTGCAAGGTTTTGCCTGACATTATTGGTTTGGCAAAAAGAAGCAGCTGAGCAGAAGAGAAATGCCGTAAGGATAACTATTTTTTTCATAGGCTTTGGCAATCATTGGCTTGTTAGCGAAATTAAACCAAATATCTTAGCTATGATTTGGAATTGTTTTTACCGGGTGGTTATCCAGGTATTCACTTACCTGATCTGCCCTTTTAGTTTATCAATTTTGGAGATGAGTTTCATCCCCAGTGCCTTATACTTAACAGGCAGGGTGAAGTTGCTGTTTTCAAATTTCGCCCGTCTGTCGTCCCAGGGAGAAGTAAGGTGCATACAATGATGGCAATGAAAAACAAGTGTGAGGTATGGACTTTTATCTTCCGGGTCTTTCAGTTCGATATTTGAAATGTCGAGGATATTAAAATCTACATTTTCATCAATGGTTTTATACATAATGTTCAATGTGCCTTGCTTATCTATATTGAGTATCTCGTTTAAGTTTGAATCAACATTTGAGAACAGTAGTTCATTGATCTCGTTAGCGAGATACTGCCTGGGGTTGGACTGGGCAAAAGAGGCGGATGCAGTAAACAGGAATATAAGTAGTAAAAATATTTTTCTCATAGATTAGTTTTTGTTTTCATTAACAAACAGTTAGCAAAGCTAAATAAATATCCATGCATTAATCAATCATTAACAAATAAATTTATGAATAATATATATTCAGATAAAAGTTGTTTTTTCCAAATAGTAGCAAAATCAGCGCCCAGACTAATTAATAACATTTCCGGATAAACCTGATGGAACGGGTTTTGTACCCTAATGGTGAGTAGAGACTAAAAACTATTTTTATGAAACAGATAAATATTTTAACCGGGTTGCTTTTGAGCGTTGCAATATTTGCAGGCTGTAAAAAAGACAACAATAATAATCCTCAAAGTGTGAGTAGCGAAGTTATTTATACCAACGGCAGCGCTGCATACCCTGCGGCCATCAATTATAAATTATCTATACAACCCTCGAATGGTGGATCGCTTATACAGTGGAATAACGGGTATGTAAATGCGAACGAAATTGTTTTTAATGCGGACTATAATAATGGTGAGAAAATGACCCGCATGAGTTATGGTACAAAAATAGGAGCAGTAACAGCACTGGCTGAGACACAAGTACTGGGTAATGTATATGTGCCGCAGCTGACCTGTAATAATGGATCATTTACAATAAGTTTAGGCACAACGCGCACAAATAATTCATTGCTGCTTAACGGGACATACATACCAATGAGTGGAGCTATAGCGGTTCCCAATGTACCCGTGCAGGTGATCATTACAGGGCCTGCACAATTGAATACGGCTTATGTAAGTAATATAACAACGTATACCATGAATTACTGGGAAGCATCAATTATACTGAGCACAGACCAACTGATAAATGGCATAAATGCCGGTATGCTGAGTGGTGCAGCAAGAACAGGTGGCACTATAATAATTTCGGGTACCTCTAACGCAAACCTTTACCAGATAATACTCAATAACCTTCAGGGTAACCTCATGCCGGTGCAATTTGTGCCGCAAAATATGGTTACCTCTAATTCAGCTGCTTTATAGTGCAAGTGGGTAAAAAAAACCGCAGGGCTGTTGCCCTGCGGTTTTTTTTTGAGTATAAATTTTATGGTAGCATTATTATTTAAGATGCATTTTCTCCAGTTTACTGTGCGCATCATTTATTGTGGTTATCCATTCGGGCAACGGGGTTTCATCAGCCTGTTGTAATTTATTAAGTACTGTTTTTAAAGTTCTTTCAATTGTGGAAATGTCTTCAAGTTGTTTTTTCTGAGCTTCCTGCGGACCATTTTTTATCGCAGACCTGAGTTGCTTAGAAGTTATAATGTCTGTATAACATTGATAAGAAAGATCGTGCTGTAATTGCAGGTCGTGGTGGCTTGTTTTAACACGGGGGTCCAATAGTACTGAAAAGGTTTCTGAATATACTTTTCCATTGACGGATAATTTAGCGGTATACTTACCGGGCATAACCGATGGTGAGGTTGGTTCGGGGGCAGTATTCTGGTACACCGCAGATATAGGGTAAGCGGGAGGTTCATTTAACGGCTGGTAATGCATATCCCATAAGAAACGGTGGGCACCTGCGGCGGCGGAAGGTATTTGCTGCGGGCGTATCCAGTACAAAGGGATATTTACATTTGGAATGGTGTATAATGTATCTTTTGAACTATAGTGACGGATAACTTCTCCTTTTTCATTAGTGATATCGAGTGCTATTTCTGTAGTTTTTTCTTTGAGATAGTATTCTATGATTGCGCCATCGGGTGGGTTTTCGCCAACCGGCTCGTCTGCAGGCATTGGGGTATCGGGGTACATATTCCAGCGGACGCGGTATGCATTTGCGGGCTTGTAGAGCATTACGTTTTGTTGTGCATTTTCTGTAGCAATTTGCCGGAGTGAAGTAATATCATCCATGATCCAGAAAGAACGGCCATGCGTAGCTACTACCAAGTCATTATCCTTTATCACGAGGTCACGTATGGAAGTGGCGGGCATGTTCATTCTTAAGGGTTGCCAGTTTTCGCCGTCATCAAAAGACACATAGACCGCACGCTCCGAACCGGCAAATAAAAGGCCTTTACAGATGGGGTCTTCTTTCACCACATTGATGGGATCGTTTGGCAGGCCATTTACAATTTCCTGCCATGTTTTTCCGCCATCATGGGTACGAAAAATATGCGGGTGCAGATCATCAAGCCGGATACGGTTGACGGCGGCATAGGCTGTGTTTTTATCGGTATGGCTTGCATCCATGAGGGATATTTTGCTCCATGAATTTAGTGAAGGTGGGGTGACATTTTCCCAGCTTTTTCCGCTATTATGAGTTACGTGTATGAGGCCATCGTCAGTGCCCGCCCATATAATATTGCTATCGAGTGGGGATAATGCAATAGTATAGATAACGCCGCGTTGTGGCATGCGGCCCATTGAGTCTGTGCGGTATATACCGATGCATGGATCGACATCATAAGTGGTGCGTGTAAGATCGGGGCTGATGGTTTGCCAGGAATTACCGCCATCATGTGTTTTGAATAAAAGATTGCCTGCAAAAAAGAGGGTCTTATTATCGATGGGAGAAAAAACAACGGGGGCAGTGCGCAGGTGGCGGTGTTTGGCGGCAGGTGTAATATCCTGTACCTGGCCTGTGCGTTTATCATACCTGCTTATGTTTCCACCATAAACAATATTGGGGTTGAGCGGATCTGCTACGACATAGCCATATTCGGAGGCAGATACCGGATGCCAGTCGCGGAAAGTGATAGCACCATCATTGCCGCGGGAAGAGATGCAAACGGATCCACTTTCCTGCTGGCCGCTGTATACATTGTAGGGGAAAGCATTGTCGGCACTTACGTGATAGAGTTGCGCAGTGGGCTGGTTGTACCAGGAGCTCCATGTGGTGCCACCATTGACCGTAATGCCTGAACCCTGATCGCTGGACAATAAAATAATATCGGGGTTTTGCGGGTTGATCCATAGCCTGTGGTAGTCGTCGCCACCGGGTGCGCCCTTCCAGCCGCTCCATGTGGTGCCGCCATCAACAGATTTCCATACTACTACATTTGCGTCATAAACGATATCTGCATTTTTAGGATCTACTTTCACTTCGGCAAAGTCGGTGCCACGATCCCAAAGGCGCATATCACCGCTTAGTCTTGTCCATGATTGGCCGCCATCATTGCTGCGATAAAAACCACCTGATCTTTCTTTTGCACTTACTACTGCATAGAGCCGGTTGTGATCAGAAGGTGCTATACAAAAGCCGATACGGTCGAGACCATCGGCAGGAGTTGGCAAGCCGGTGGTCAGTTGTTTCCAGGTGTTGCCGCCATCTGTGGATTTATATAAACCGCTATTCGGGCCTGCCCACATGCCATTTTCCCAGGGTGCTAATCTGCCCGCAAACATGTCGGCATAAACAATATTGGGATCGGTTGGATCAATGGTAACCTGTACTGCACCTGTGTTTTCATCAATGTATAAAACCTGTTTCCAGTTGTTTCCACCATCTGTGGTACGATAAACACCGCGCTCTTTATTGGGACCGTATGGATGGCCGAGGACTGCGGCAAATACCCGGTTCTCATTTTGCGGGTCAACGGAAATGCCGCCTATTTGCAGGCCTTCTGATAAACCGATGTGCTGCCATGTTTTGCCGGCATCAAGTGATTTGTACATTCCATTACCCACCGAAAGATCAGGACGTTGCAATCCTTCCCCACTTGCTACATAAATTGTGTTTGGGTTTGATGGTGCCACTGCTACATCACCTATAGACCCAGTAGGTTGATCATCAAAAATGGGTTGCCATGTGCGGCCGAAATCGGTGGTTTTCCATACACCACCGTTGTTGACCCCGATATAAAAGATATTAGGGTGTTGTAAATCGCCAGACGAACCCACTGTGCGGCCACCCCGATAGGGGCCGATCATGCGCCAGCGAAGGAAGCTAAATAATGATGGATCAGTGCTTTGAGCATATACAAATGTGCCTGTTGATATTAGTGCGAGGCACAAGAGAAAGAAATATTTTTTACGAGCAGTCATGGTCATTTTTTTCTGAGAAAAGCAATACAATTTTAGCAATCCGTTGACACAGGAAGGCATCAATTTTTAATCATTATCAGCAAAGCTAATGCGGAAGATGAATAATTCAGAAATAAGTTAACCTTTAAAAAGACAGATCATGAAAACGATAAAATATATGATAGCAGCAGGCATAATAAGTGCGGCCTTAATTACGGGATGTAATAAGGAAAACAGCCTTGAAAGTGGCTTAACCGGTACCGCTGCTGCAACAAATGGTTCGGCTAATGTAACTTACCAATTAAGGACACTACTGCCACCTGCCGGAACTTTGATAAAATGGGATAAGGGATCTATTACAAGCAGTGGCCTGTTTTTTTACGGTTCTCATCTGGAAGGCAATATGGTATCAAAAGAAACATTTGAAGGGAAAGGATCGGGAACATGGGATCTATTCAGCAACCCGGTTTTGGGTACGGTAAATGTGCCTTTTAATAATTACTTAGGTGTATCACTAGCTGTAGGGTTAAATCCGCTGAACGGAACAAATTCGTTATCTCTGAGTGGCGTTTTTGGCGTACCCCCTACAGGCAATATCGCAGTTCCGGCGCAGCCAATTCCTGTACAGGTGATAATCAACGAACCCATAGTGCTGAATACGGTATGGACAAGTAATGTGGTTATAAATCAACCGGCTTATGCGGCTGCGATCTTATTAGATATGAACGGGATAACAAATGGTATAGATGCTGCAATGCTTGAAAATGCGCAGGCAACAAACGGTACCATTTTCATTACAAGCAATTCTAACCAAAACTTGTACGGTATAATTGTTGCCAATCTCCAAAACAATATGATAAATGTGGAATTTTCACCGGGGTTAACCAAGGATTTTAATGTTAATACGCAAAGTGCAGTTAGTGTAACCTTGTCATCTAAGCTTCCAGGCTTTAATCCGAATTCACAAAGTGCGATTAAGGAACCTTTTTAAAAACAAGTGAAAATCTCAAAAAAATGCGGAGCCTATACTCCGCATTTTTTTTGAGATTTGTGGTTTGCTTATGCCCTGTGGTGATCAGCTTTCCATTTCTTTATTGCCTTTTTAATATCTGCGGGCTTCATATTTTCATTGATCGCTCGCTGTAGTAATTCGATGTATTCACTATCGTCTGCAAAGCAGGCTAAAAGGCCAAACAAGTATAAACAATAAAAATTCATACAGAACGGTCTGATTTATAAAATAATCCTATACCTTTGCTGTAATTAAGGAAAATGGATACCAGAAAAAAAATATTGGATACTGCTTCCAGGCTGTTTTATCAGCAGGGATATAATGCCACTGGTATCAATCAAATCATTGAGGAAGCTGGTGTGGCAAAGGCAAGTTTATATGAGCACTTCAAGTCAAAAGAAGATTTGCTCATAGCATACTTGGAGTTTATGTTTGAACAAACGATAAGCCGATTTAGGCATGTAGTATCAACGAAAGTAGAGGCAAAGGAAAAAATATCTGCCATTTTTGAATTTTTATCCCTAAATACCAATTCTAAAGGATTTCATGGCTGTCAATTTTTAAATATTGCGGGTGAGATTCCTGTTGAAAATCTTCGCGTTTATGATGTTATACGAAAGCAAAAAAATGGGCTTCGTGCTTTATTTGCCGAGATATTAAAATCTGATTCGATGGGAGACCATGAATTGCAAAGTGGTGAAAGCTTAGCTGATGGCCTTTATTTGTTATTTGATGGTGCTATAATGTCATGCAAAGTCTATGGAGATTCTTGGCCTGTTGTTGCAGCACATAAAAGTGCTCTAAAATTGCTGTAAATTTTTTTGCGATTAAAAAAAACAGACCGACCTGTTTTTTAATACCTGATTCTACACTTTATGAAGACGCATCGTTACAAAACCGCTTTACCTCCCTAATATACATTAAGGGTATTTCTTAATATATCTTATAAGCTAATCGTTGCAATTCATCCTAAATTTTCATGGCAAAACATCTTAAACATATTATGAAAACAATAATTACATCGGTGCATTACTACTCTTAACGGTCGGCTATCAAAATGCGCAAGCACAAGCTTCAAAAAATATTCATAAACATAAAATGGAAAACAAAATGAACGAAAGCATATTAATAACCGGAGCAAATAACGGGCTTGGGAAAGAGGCGGCCCGACAGTTAGCATTGAAAAAAGAAACAAAAAAGATAATCCTTTTCTGTAGAAATCAAGCGAGAGCCGAGGCAGCAAAAAAAGACCTTGAGCAACAAACGGGAAAAAGGATTTTTGAAATAGTTATTGGGGATGTTTCAGATGCAAATTCTGTAAGAAAAGCAGTAGAAAAAATAAAGGAACCTATCGATGCAATAATTTTAAATGCCGGTGGAATGGTTGGGAAAACTGCTGCTCAAATTACGTCTTCCGGTATGAATCTATTAGCCGCAACTAATATTTTAGGCCATGTAATTTTAGTAGAAGAATTAATAAAACATGATAAGTTAAAAAAAGCAGTGCTATTTGTAAGTGCAGAAGCTGTACCGGGAGTAAAGAGTCTCGGAATGAAGCCGGTTGCAATGAGAACTTCTTCTGTAGATGAGTTTGCTGGTGTTCTTGATGGTTCATATTTTGGTAATAAGTTCGATGTAACGCAAGCATACGGATACGTTAAATATGTAGGGACGATGTGGACGTTATCGATGGCAAGAAAATATCCTGACCTCAAATTTGTTGTTATGAGTCCCGGGAATACAACGGGGACTGCGGCACCGGATAATTTGCCCCCGCCAATGCGCTTTATGTTGAAATATTTTATGATGCCTATTGTATTTCCGTTAATGGGAGGAATGGTGCATAAATTGGAAGTAGGTGTAAAACGCTTTGTAGATGGCATTTCGGAAGATCGATATAAAAGTGGCGTTTTTTATGCAAGTAAAGAGGGTAAGTTATCAGGGGACGTGGTTGACCAGAGCACTTTTTATACTGATTTGAAAAATACTACATTTCAAGATAACGCAGATAAAGCAATTCACCGTTTTATAAAATAGTAATGTATTAGGCAGGGGGATAGCACTGGTTTAAACAAATTGACGGTCCGTTGTTAATACCAAAGCAAGCCAAACATGAATCAAAATCAAGACTTAATTAATCATTCTATGAAATACTCAATAGTAAAAATGTTACGCCATTTCTAAAAAAGCGATAATAAACATAAAATACACTTAGTTATAAAGCGCATCACGTTTTTAATGCGTTCATGCGTCAAACTGGGTATTTTTCATACTCCTACCGGCATGTTGTACCTTTGCGGCTATTATGAGTAAAAAAGTACGTGTAAGATTTGCACCAAGCCCAACCGGCGGATTGCACCTGGGTGGTGTACGTACGGTGCTATACAATTACCTGTTTGCCCGCTCACAAGGTGGCGATTTTGTATTGCGCATAGAAGATACTGACCAAAGCCGCTTTGTGGCAGGAGCAGAGCAGTATATCATGGACTGCCTGAAATGGTGTGGACTGGAACCCGATGAGAGCCCTGAAAAGGGAGGGCCGTTTGCCCCATACCGCCAAAGCGAGCGTAAACATTTATATGCAGATTATGCCGAACAACTGATAGACTCAGGGCATGCCTATATAGCTTTTGACACTGCCGAAGACCTTGAAAAAATGCGCAGTGAACATAAAACCGAGCACAATACAAACCCTCAATATGACCACCGCACACGTGGCCTTATGCTCAATTCGCTGACACTGGCACCGGAAAGGGTTGCGGAACTTGTAGCTAACGGCACCCCTCATGTAGTAAGAATAAAAATGCCGGAACATGAAACGATAACACTCACAGATATGATACGTGGTGAAATATCGTTTGACAGTTCTCTTGTTGACGATAAAGTGCTATTGAAAGCAGATGGTATGCCTACTTACCATCTTGCAGTAGTAGTGGACGATTACCTTATGAAAATAACGCACGCTTTCAGAGGTGAGGAGTGGTTGCCGAGCGCACCGGTACATGTATTGCTTTGGGAATACCTGGGCTGGAAGGCAGATATGCCGCAATGGGCGCACCTGCCACTGATACTAAAGCCGGATGGTAATGGCAAACTGAGTAAGCGGGATGGGGACAGGCTGGGTTTCCCGGTATTTGCGATGAACTGGACCGATCCTAAAACAGGTGATGTCACAACCGGCTTCCGGGAAATGGGTTTTTTGCCGCAAGCGTTTGTAAATATGCTGGCTATGCTGGGCTGGAATAGCGGTACGGAGCAGGAAATATTTTCACTGGAGGAGCTTGTTTCGAAATTTTCAATAGAAAGAGTACATAAAGGAGGAGCTAAATTTGACTTTGAGAAAGCCAAATGGTTCAATAATCAGTATATACATAAGACGAATAATGAAACGCTGGCTCAGCTTGCCCTGCCTTATATGGAAGAAGGATTGAAAAAGGCACGTGCAAACGGGGTTTTGGAAATGGCATTATTAGAAAAAGTGGTGGGTTTGGTAAAAGACAGGTGTACACTGCTGCCCGACTTTTGGGCACAGGGGCATTTTTTCTTTTTGACACCGGCTACGATCGATGAGGCCACGATAAAGGAAAAATGGAATGAGCAGAAAAAGCAGTTTTTTGGCGCATGGACAACAGCCCTTGAACAACAGACTGAATGGAATGAGCAGGCCATTGAAACCAGTTTTAATGAACTTGCACAACTTAACGGATTAAAAAAAGGAGATGTGATGCTCCCTTTGCGGATAATGCTGGTAGGTGGTAAATACGGCCCGGGGGTATTTATTATTGCAGAAATGATAGGAAAGAAAGAAACGATAAAAAGAATAAAAGCGGTAAATTTATAAATAAGAACACCAAATGTCATTGAGGAACTTGGATATAGAGGAATATATAAATAGTGGTGTTTTACACGATTATTGCATTAATACCCTATCTGCAGCCAAAAGGCTTGAGGTGGAGCAGGTATGTGCGGAATACCCTGAGGTAAAAAGTGAGTTATTGCAAATGCAGCAGGCGCTGGAAAAGTTTGCTGAAGGTGCCGCAAAATGGCCGGGAGCGCAGATAAAAGAAGAAATCTGGGGTACATTAGAGAATCTGAATAAAGAAAAAGCAGGTGATCTCAACGACTTGCCTCTTATCAATAAATATTCGGACTACAATAGGTGGAAAAAAATTGTAATGCCGCTTATGCCTAAAGAAATACCTGATGAACCTGTTATAACACCAATAAGGAATTCGGGAGGGGTAATGCAGCTATTAATGATAGGCAGAACAGGTGTGCCGGATGAAACTCATGAAAATGAACGGGAAAGCTTTTTAGTGCTGGAAGGAGAATGTGAATGCCATATTGGTGATAATGTATACCGGCTTGGCCCCGGAGGATTTATTGAAATACCCATGTATGAGCATCATAATGTAAAGGTGCTGTCCGAGTATGTGGTAGCTGTAATGCAGCAGGTAGCTGTATAACTATCTATCACTCCATAAGATGAATGCGGAGAACGCATTATAAAAAATTTTTATTGATATTGTAGCTGTACCGTTATCAGCAAATTGTTCGCTGCATGCTGGAAAGCCGTACCTTTGCGCCTCAATAATCAGAGGTAATCCATAATGGCAAAACAACCGGAAAAAAAGTGTTCTTTTTGTGATCGTACAGAAAGTGATGTGAATATTCTTTTTACAGGCATAAAAGGCAATATATGTGACCAATGTATAGAGAACGCCCATTCATTGCTTGCAGAGGCTACCGGGGAGAAAGTAAAGAAAGAAGAGCCGAAGGCAGATATCAGAAAACATACGAATTACAAGCCACGCGAAATAAAGGCATTCCTTGACCAATATGTAATAGGACAGGATGATGCTAAAAAGGTGCTGTCTGTAGCTATATATAACCATTATAAGCGGCTTACTATGCCGATGCAGGATGATGTGGAGATCGAAAAATCGAACATCATGATGGTAGGGGAAACAGGAACAGGCAAGACGTTGCTGGCAAAAACGATTGCCCGACTTTTACAGGTACCTTTTGCTATAGTTGATGCTACGGTATTTACAGAAGCAGGTTATGTGGGCGAAGATGTGGAAAGCATATTATCAAGACTACTACAGGCAAGTAATTATGATGTTGCTGCAGCCGAGCGTGGTATTGTATATATAGATGAGCTGGATAAAATAGGCCGCAAGGGCGATAACCCGTCTATAACAAGGGATGTGAGTGGCGAAGGTGTGCAGCAGGCAATGCTGAAACTGCTTGAAGGATCGGAAGTGCTTGTACCACCGCAAGGCGGCAGAAAACACCCGGAGCAGAAGATGATAAAAGTAAATACCCAAAACATACTGTTCATTTGCGGAGGTGCTTTTGAAGGTATTGATAAAATGATAGCCCGCAGGATACAGACCTCTGCCATAGGTTATAATGCAATAAAAGCTACTAAAGACCTGGACAGGGCAAACCTGCTGCAATATGTGAACGCACAGGACCTGCGCACCTTTGGGTTGATACCCGAACTTTTGGGAAGGTTGCCGGTGGTTACTTATCTTAATCCGCTTGATGCCGCATCGCTGAAACTGATACTTACACAGCCTAAGAATGCATTGGTAAAGCAGTACACAAGATTATTTGAGTTTGAAAATATAAAACTGACTGTAGAAGATGCTGCGCTTGACTATATGGTAGGAAAAGCGTTGCAATACAAACTTGGCGGACGTGGTTTGCGGGCAATTTGTGAAATGATCCTTACGGATGCTATGTTTGATATGCCATCTGAAAAGCATGATGGTACTTTTCATCTTACGCTTGAATATGCGCAGCAAATGGTAGAGCATGCCAAGCTGGAACATATGAAAGCAGCATAGAAACCCCAAACCCCTCAAGGGGCTTCCCCCACATTGTTAAATAATGAGGGTTATGTAAAACCGAATACACAAAAACACTTTTAGGTTTTGACTTTAAACTTTTGACTTAAATGGAGGATCTCGTTCAGCAACTAAAAGATAATGCAGGCCTTACAGACGAGCAAGCTGTAAAGGTGATAGCAACTATGAAGGATTACCTGATGGGTAAAGTGCCTCCTATGTTCAGCGGCTTTGTAGAGAATTTTTTTGCAAAGGCAAGTAAGGCTTCTGAGGAGGAAGATCCGCTGGGTTAATACTTCAGGATGAAGTGTTGCTTTTCTTTAAATTCTTTTTTAAAAAATAACAACCCGATCCCATACAGATCAATGCTCATGCGCACTTTATCATGAGTAGCGATCTTTTTCCAGGCAGTACTATATGCCGGTGTTTTGTGAATACCTGTTATTATTACAGCGCTTTCATTTTTCAGACAATGTAAATGTTCATTGAATAGTGCAGCCCATTCTTTAGGCTGCGCATTTATTATTAGCAGGTCTGTTGCTTTGCTTTGAATTGCTCCGGGCAATTGTACAATATCCTTATAGTTATAATAGACTGCTATACGACAGATAAGATTTTCGTACTTCAGTGCTACCGCCGGACATTTTATAACGTCTTCTTTTCTGATATAATCTTTATCGAGCAATACATTGTCAATGAGATCGTATACAAACGGAGAGTGTGTGCCATGGCGGCCTTTGGCTTTCCATTGATATTTGAGATATTCTATAAAGGAGTGTAAGGCCACTGATTAAGTCAAAAGTTAAAAGTCAAAACCTAAAAGTGAGCGACTTAATAAAAAATAAAATCAGCTTATAGTTCTATTCGCTCATACTTCTGGAAAGTAAAAGGGAATTGATGGAAATCGTCTACATGGTGTTTTTCTTCCCATACCAGTTTCCAATGGGTGTGGTCAATATTCGGGAAAAAAGCATCGGCATCATTGATAGTAGTATGCACACGGGTGATATACATACGGTCGACCAGGGACATGGTGGTTTCAAAAACTTTCCCGCCACCAATTATAAATCCTTCTTCGGTATTTTCTTGTTGCAGGCGTTCTATTGCTGCATTGATATCATCACAGAGCACTACGCCTTCAGGCACTTTTGTATCCTTGTTGTGAGAGAGTATGATATTTAGCCGGCCGGGTAACTGCCTTCCAAGCGATTCAAAAGTTTTACGGCCCATGACAACGGGCTTACCCATGGTGGTACGTTTAAAAAATTTGAGGTCTTCGGGTAAATGCCATGGTAATGTATTATGCCTGCCAATGGCATTGTTTTCAGAGACAGCGACAATAAAGGAAAGAATCATTTTAATTCAAAGGTTAAAAGTTAAAACCAAAAAATGGGTGGGCGGAGTTTAAAAATTTAAAGCGTACTTAATTCATACACAAAGTACAACTTTTAGCTGCTCACTTTTAATTTTTGCATTAAACTGCTACCGGTGCTTTTATAGCAGGGTGGCATTGATAATTTTCGAGTGTGAAATCTTCGTATTTGAAATCGAAGAGGTCTTTTACTTCGGGGTTTAATTTCATGGTGGGTAATGGATATGGCGTGCGGCTGAGCTGTAGTTTGGCCTGCTCCATATGATTGCTGTAAAGATGCACATCACCGAAGGTATGCACGAATTCTCCCGGCTGCAAACCGCATACCTGCGCCATCATCATGGTGAGCAAAGCATAGGAAGCAATATTGAACGGTACGCCAAGAAATACATCAGCGCTACGCTGGTATAGCTGGCAGCTAAGCTTACCATCAGCCACATAAAACTGGAATAATGCATGGCAGGGGTTGAGGCCCATTTTAGGCAGGTCAGCAACATTCCAAGCGTTAACGATCATCCGGCGGCTGTCGGGATTTGTCTTTATTTGATTAAGTACATCTTTTATCTGGTCGTAAGTTTTGCCGTCGGCGCCTGTCCAGCTGCGCCATTGGTGGCCATATATAGGGCCAAGGTCGCCGTTTTTATCTGCCCATTCATCCCATATGCTCACGTTATGCTCATGCAGGTAGGCGGTATTGGTATCGCCTCTGAGGAACCACAGCAACTCATAAATAATTGATTTCAGGTGCAGCTTCTTGGTGGTGACCATCGGGAAGCCTTTCTGGAGATCGAACCGCATCTGGTAACCAAAGCAACTTGTGGTGCCCGTGCCGGTACGGTCGCTTTTTTGAACGCCTGTATCTATTATATGCTGAACGAGATCTAAATAAGCCTGCATAGAAGTGAAAAGTGAAAAGTCAAAACCTAAAAGTCTAGTACAAATTTAGCGTTATTCTTTCTTTCTTTTTTCCTGATCTGATAATTGCGGACAAACATATAAACGATAACAACAGGGGTATATGCATACATCACACGTTGTAAATTAATATATAGCAAGTGACCAACGGTATCACTATAAAATTTTGTTCTGCCTATTTGAAAATAAAACAATATAAAATCGAGCAAAATAAATAGCGCAATAAAGCCAACGGATAGAATGAGGTATATCAAATATTTTTTTCTGGTAAAATATCTTGTGTAAAGCCCATAGTAATGGCTGACAGCCATTACTGCCCCCAACGCAGTACATTCTACACCTACCAATAAATTTCTTAAAAGAATTTCCTTCTCTCTGCCAGCATACCACATTAAGAATATCAACGTGCACATGAAGATGAAGTATATCATCCACCACAAAAGAAATTGTTGCAAAAGCATGCGCTTATTTGCGCTTACAGTTTCCATGATATTTTTTTTATCGAAATTAATAAAACTGATTACCAATTTCAAATAAATGTGATAAGTTCCTTTATTTATGTGGTGACCTCTTATTATCAGCCAAAAATTTTTACTTTCGCATACTTAAAACATACCAATTACCATTTATTATTAAAATGAGCACATTATCAATAGTCATACCTGCTTATAACGAAGGCCCTACTATTCATAGGATACTGAATAAGATAAAGGCAGTAGTATTGACCAATGGTATGAAAAAGGAGATCATTATTGTTAATGATTGCTCAAAAGACAATACCGAAGAAGCCATACTGGCTTACCAGGCAGCTAACCAGGATCTGCCGATCTCGTATTACAAACACGAGGTGAACCAGGGAAAAGGTGCCGCGTTGCATACCGGTATCAAAAAAGCTACCGGCGACTATGTAATAATACAGGATGCCGACCTGGAATATGACCCCGAGGAATATAATATACTCTTAAAGCCGATACTGAACGATTTTGCCGATGTGGTGTTTGGGTCGCGGTTTGTGGGAGGAGAGCCGCACCGTATTTTATTTTTCTGGCATTCTATAGGCAACAGATGGCTGACTACGGCATCCAACATGTTTACCAACCTGAACCTGACTGATATGGAAACCTGTTACAAGGTTTTTCGTCGTGAAATAATACAAAACATTAAACTGGAAGAAAAACGTTTTGGTTTTGAGCCTGAAGTCACGGCAAAAATATCACGCTATCCTAAAGTACGTATATATGAAGTAGGAATCTCGTACTACGGACGTACCTATGAAGAAGGTAAAAAAATAGGTATGAAGGATGCGTTCAGGGCACTGTACTGTATCATTAAGTATAATGTGTTCAAGAAATAATACCCGTTAATATGCCAGTTATCCTCCCTGTAAAAGGAATTTCGCCGCAAATACCAGAAAATTGTTTTATAGCGCCCAATGCCACTATAGTAGGCGATGTGATCATGGGCAATGACTGCAGCATATGGTTCAACGCAGTGGTGCGGGGTGATGTGAACAGTATACGGATAGGCGATAAGGTAAACATACAGGACGGAGCCTGCATACACTGTACCTACGAAAAGACAAAAACAGTTATTGGCAATAATGTATCTATAGGGCATAATGCACTGGTGCATGGCTGCACGGTGGCAGATAATGTGCTGATAGGCATGGGAGCCATAGTAATGGACAATGTAACCATAGGCACGGGCAGCATTATAGCCGCAGGTGCGGTGGTGCTTGAAGGCACCGAAGTACCTGCAGGCAGCATCTTTGCAGGCGTACCCGCAAAAAAGGTGAAAGACATCAGTCCCGAACTATTAAAGGGTGAAGTGGAGCGTATAGCTAATAATTATCTTATGTATAGCTCCTGGTTTAAGTGAAAATGATGCCTATCATTACAAAATCTCTTTTTTTCTTTTATTTTTACCGCTCAAACTTTTAATAAAATGGAATTTCCAGGCAATTTACGCTACACGAAGGATCACGAATGGATCAAAATAGAAGGTACTACCGCTACAGTAGGTATTACTGATTTCGCACAACATGAACTGGGCGATATAGTGTTTGTAGATATAAACACTATTGGGAAGACGCTTAAAGAAAACGAAATTTTTGGTACGGTAGAAGCTGTGAAAACTGTATCTGATCTTTACCTGCCTATGAGCGGCACGATTAATGAAGTAAATGCAGACCTGGAAGCCAACCCGGAAAACGTGAACAATGACGCGTATGGCAAAGGCTGGATGATGAAGATGACCATAAACAATCCTGCAGAGGTTGATAACCTGCTGGACGCAGCTGCATACAAGGCATTGATAGGAGAATAATAATGAAACGGATATTTCATCCGCAATCACCTTATAAAAGACAAGCAAGGTTCTTAGCTATGCTGTGGACCTTGCTTATTTTTATTGGCTGCTTTATGCCTGCTAAAGAAATACCCAAAGTGGATGTGCCACTTATAGATAAATGGGTACACCTCGTTTTATTTGGTGGTTTTGCTTTTCTGTGGCTCTGCGCACGGCCGGTAATTAATTTCAAATCGCTTATTGGTTTGTTTCTTATCAGTGTAGCCCTCGGCTCATTCATAGAGCTGATGCAGGGGCTGCTCACCTTCCTGGGCCGCAGTATGGAGCTTATGGATGCTGTTGCTGATAGTATAGGTGGGCTGCTGGGCATTGGGCTATTTTGCCTGTGCGCCTATTTTGCGAATAAAAAGACAATGTAGCTTATAGCGCTATGGAGTAAATTTATCTCACCGGGCTTTCTTTCTGCCTAACTTTGCTCCATGAAATTAACGCTTGGTTTCAGTCCCTGCCCGAATGATACTTTTATATTTGATGCGATGGTTAATGGTAAGATAGATACCCTGGGCATCAAGTTTGACTATGTGATGGAAGATGTGGAGACGCTTAATATCTGGGCGGAGGAAGGCAAACTGGATATTACGAAGCTCAGCTACAACACATTTATCCATACCGTAAACCAATATGCACTATTACATAGCGGTAGTGCCCTGGGCGAAGGGGTAGGGCCATTGCTGGTATCCAAACAACCCCTGGACCTCTCGAAAATAGATACTTACAAAATAGCTATACCGGGATTTAAAACTACTGCCAACCTGCTGTTCACACTGGCATTCCCGCAGGCGAAAAATAAGACGGAAGTGGTGTTCAGTGAAATAGAAGCAGCAGTGCTGAGTGGGGAATATGATGCCGGGCTTATTATACACGAAGGGCGGTTTACTTACCAGCAAAAAGGCCTCACCAAACTCATAGATATGGGGGAGTGGTGGGAGAAAACAACGAATGCCGCGATACCCCTGGGTGGCATTGTGATACGCCGCAGTTTTGATAAAGAGATCTGTACTATTGTGGACAGAATCATAAAGGAAAGCCTTGCTTACTCGTGGAAGCGCTACCCCGAACTATCCTCATTCATAACTGAAAACGCACAGGAAATGGAAGAAGATGTAATGCGCAAACACATAAACCTTTATGTGAACAAGTACACCACCGACCTCGGAGACACAGGTAGATTAGCCATCACCACACTTTTTGAAAAAGCAAAAGCAGGGGGATTGATAAAGGGGGAAATGGTGGAAAGTATTTTTTATTGATCCTTCAAGATATACAAATCAGGTAAATTCCGTCCTAGCCCATCATAATCCAGTCCGTAGCCTACTACAAATTTATCTTCTATCCGGAATGCAGTAAAGTCGGCCTTTACATCATATTGTAATGCTTCAGGTTTGGTGAGGAAGACAGCTATTTTTACGGATTCTGGGTGGCGGTGATGAATCTCCGGAAGGAAAGCACTCATTGTTTTGCCGGTATCTATTATGTCCTCCACTATTATTATATGCCGCCCGTGCAAGTCTTCTTCCAGGCCTATAGCAGTTACCACATTACCGGTAGAAGAGGTACCTTTGTAAGAGGCCAGTTTTATAAAAGAGATTTCGGCATCAATTGTAAGCTCACGAAAAAGATCGGCGGCGAAAATAAATGAACCATTCAGGACACCAAGTATGAGGGGCTTCTTCCCGGCATATTCGGCATTGATCATTTCGGCAAGCTCGTGTACGCGTTTTTGTATCTCCGTTTTGGAAATAAAAGGAATGAATACTTTATCGTGAACCCGGATCATAAATTCAAAAGTAAACGTAAAAATTTCAAAAAAGAAAGGGAGAGAAAACTGTAACAAAAAGATAACCGGAGGAAAACTAATTTGCCACCTTCAGCTTTTTACCGGGCTTTATATCACTTGCATCGATATCGTTCCATTTATATAGCTCCTTTATGGTAATGTTGTTCCTTTTGGCTATGGAGAAAGCAGTGTCGCCTTTTTTTATGGTATAATACTTAGCGCCTTTAAGTGCAGGTTGCTCTTCGGGTATTTTTTGTACCGGCTGCTGGCTTTGTATTGTAGCTACCAGTTTGCTGTCATCGGCGTATACTACTTTATCCAGTTGTGCCTTTAGTTTGGCCATCTCCTGGCGCTTTTCGTATGCCTGGTCTTCAGTAGGTACTTCTTTTTTTATAGCGGCAGTAGTGTCATTTGCTGCCCAATGCAGCGGCGCATTTTTATCAGCAGGTGCTTTGGTGGTTACAATAACTACGGGTGGTGGTGCTTCAACAACCGGTGTTGTGGGTCTTGGTGAGGGGAAACCTGAGGTCTTAGCTGTTTGTAAGGTTGGCTTCTTTGGGGCAGTTTTATTATCTGTAATTACTGTGGTATCTGTGTTATGTATAAAACCTGCTGTATCAATTTCCGGTTTTGTTTCTACGGGTTTTCTTAAAGTAACGTAGTCGCTATCCTGTTGGGCAGCAGCTTTTTTATCTTCAGAGGTTATTATTATTATGGCATTGTCTTTATGCGCAGTTGATGGGGTGATGACTACAGCAGGTTTTTTTGCAGCAGGGAATTGTAGTTGTAGCACAGCTCCGGGCGCAGGCACATCATCAGGACTAAGCAGGTTTAGGGTAGTTAATTTTTTCAGTTGTATGCTTTCTTTTTGTGAGATCGTCCATAAGGTTTCGCCATAGGCAACTGTGTGCTGAGAATTAATACCGCTGTTCAGTTTTTTCTCGAGGTATATGTAAGCGTTATCAGGCAACGGGCCATCCTGCAGGTCGTTTATCTCCAACAGTTTTGAATAGCGCACGTTATACTTCATTGCATATTGCAACAGCATATCGCCTTTGTGTGCATAAAAAGCTTTAAGACCGTTTATTTTTACTATTTCGGTGCTGTCAAAATCAGCGGGTGGTGTTACAGGTGATACGGGCGGCTCGGTATGAAGGATAAAATTTCGGGCACTGTCGGCAATATTTTTTATGGGGGCTGTTTCTGCAGTTTTTGCTGTAGCAGTGTCCTGAATTGCTGGCACCTTTTTGTTTGTATCAACAACAGCAGCAACCGTATTTAATGGTTGAGTTGCATCATTTTTTTTCGCTATCACCCACTTGGTAGTATCCTCTATTACGTCTACAAGTGTAGGATTGGGAGCAGCAGGTGTTTGTTGACTTGCAACGGTTGCCACGTTCTTCGTGCTATCCATTGCAGCGTAAGTATATTGCTGCAAGTCGAAGTCTTCTATTATTTTAATGAGCCTTGGTGCATATTGCGGGTCAGTAGCATAACCACATCTTTTCAACCCGCGCGCCCAGCTTGCATAGTCAGTAAGAGAAATAGTGAATAAAGATGAGTATCGCGGGTTTATTTTCAGGTGCTGAGAATGATCCTTGTACGAATCTTCGGCGCATTTATATTTTTTAAAGCACTCATCTTTAGCATCATCAGTATGTAAAAAAGTTTCGCCATCCCAGCCATTTTTACATTTAATGCCAAAGTGATTATTTGCCATTGTCATTAATTCACTGTTACCTGCCTCGGTCTCTAAAATACCCTGACCCAAAGTAATACAGGCTGGTATGCCACAGTTTCTTTGCTCAATAATAGCCAGTTGGTAATATTTTTCAATGTACAGTTTTGCACGCGCGTTATAATCATCCTGTGCAGCCACCCTTACTGTAAAGAACAGCAGCATAGCTATACATGATAGTAAAAATGTTTTTCTTTGTATTTGTTTACTGTTTAATAACATACGTAAAAATCAAGTCAAAAATACAACAACAAAACTTATTGCTTCGTTAAACTCTTTTAAGGTATCAACGTTCACTGATCTTCCTGGCTATCATAATCCCGTCTCTTAATGGAACGATCAGGTGTTCTATTCTTTTATCGGCCTTTAATTTATTGTTGAAACTGCTTATTGCCCTTGCATTTTTACATTGCTTTGCTTCCGGCAATACTACTTCCCCGTCATACAATACATTATCTGCAAGGATGTACCCACCTACCGGAACTTTGTCAAAAACGAGGTCGTAATATCGTTCGTAATTGCTTTTGTCGGCATCAATGAATACCATATCAAAGGTTTCATCCAGGGCAGAAATGATTTCTACCGCATTGCCAATATGCTGCACTATTTTATCTTCCAGTCCTGCCTTTTCAATATACCCGGATGCTATATCCTTTAGCTCTTCGTCTATCTCTATGGTATGTAAATGACCGCCGGGCAATAATCCCTGTGCAAGGCATATTGCAGAGTAGCCTGTGAACGTTCCGATTTCCAATATGCACTTCGGGCGTATCATGTGGCTCAACATTTGCAGGAACTGACCTTGTAAATGCCCGGACAGCATCACCGCATCGCCTCTTTTCAAATTGGTTTCCCGGTTCAAAGCTGCAAGTAATGGAAGCTCAGGACTGGTGTACCTTTCCGTATAATCACTAAGCTTTTTTGATAACATTGTTTGCTGCTTTTTTAGAAATTAGGTTGCAATTTATTGTGGGTATAAAATTCACGTATATAGGTTACTACCTCTTCTGCAGTATCAAATACTTTTATCATTTCGAGATCGCCGGGGCTAATGTTTCCCTCCCCTACATACATGGCCTCCCGCATCCAGTTAAATAACCCATTCCAATAAGTGGAACCAATACATATCATAGGCGTTTGGGTGAATTTGCGGGTTTGTATCAGGGTGGCTACTTCAAAAAATTCATCCATTGTACCCCAGCCACCCGGCATCATAATAAAGCCTTGCGAATACTTGGTAAACATTACTTTCCGGACAAAAAAGTAATCAAAATTCATATAGGTGTCCCTATCAATATAGGCGTTACTTGATTGCTCAAAAGGCAATTCAATATTCAACCCCACTGAGCGGCCTGAAGCCATGTTTGCACCTTTATTAGCAGCTTCCATAATACCCGGCCCGCCACCGGTGATAACACCAAAACCCTCTTCTGCAAGACGTTTAGCAATGTCCACAGCCAGCTCATAATATTTATGCCCGGGCTTTGTGCGCGCTGATCCGAATATAGAAATGCATGGGCCTACTTTTGCCATGGTTTCAAAACCCTGCACAAATTCAGCCATGATCTTAAATATCTGCCAGCTGGAGTGAGCCTTGGTCTCTGTCCAGTCACGCATTTTCAGTGTTGTCAGTTGGTCTTTCATTTCATGTGGTTGCAGCTGCTACCAGGCCGCCTTTTTTAGAACATAAAAATAACAGTAAAAAAGTAAGGGAAGCGTTAATTATCAATAATTCGGTGCCTATTGTGTAACCTCCGAGCCATTGCTTTTCATTATGCTTAAGTATATAGCAGGCTACGGGAGCGGCAATACAAATAAGCGGCACCAGCTCATTTATAAGTTTTCGTTTAGTGAATATCCCAAAGGCAAAGAGTGCCAGTAAAGGCCCGTAAGTATAGCCTGCCACATCAAGCAGGGTATCTATAAGGGATCCATTATCAATTTCCCGGAATATAAAAATAAAAGCAAGGAAGACCAGTGCAAATGAGTTGTGCACAATTAGCCGGATGCGCTTTTGTTGTTTTTCGCTCGCCTGCTTTCTCCTGATGCCCAGTATATCAATACAAAACGAAGAGGTAAGAGCAGTAAGCGCTCCATCGGCACTTGGAAATACCGCAGATATAAGCCCGATAATAAAACATACCGTAATATAAAAAGGAAGCCCGCTCTTCACAGCTATCATTGGGAACAGGTCATCTTTTGTGGCAGAGATCCCTTTGGCATCAGCATACAAGTAAAGCAAACCACCCAGCAATAAGAAAATGAAATTGGCCAGCAGCAGCACGAAACAAAAGCTGATCATATTCTTTTTGGAATCTTTCAGGTTGCTGACACTAATATTTTTCTGCATCATTTCCTGGTCAAGCCCTGTCATGCCGATGGTTATGAATGCGCCACCAAGTACTTGCTTTAGAAAAAATGCAGGACTGTTGAAATCTGTGTTTATAAGTTTTGTGTAGCCTTTTTGCTGCATAGCTGCCCATGTACTACTCATGTCCAGGTGCAGGGTATTCATAATGTATATCACACATATCACCAAGGCAAGCAACATAAAGGTGGTTTGCAAAGTATCTGTCCAAACAATTGTTTTTACCCCGCCACGGAACGTATAAAGTAAAATCAACGCCAGTATAATAACGGCCGTTAATTCGAACGGGATGCCCATATCCTGCAATATGAATTTTTCGAGCACCTTGATCACTAAATACAAGCGAAGGGTGGCGCCAAGCGTGCGCGACAGTGTAAAAAATAAAGCCCCTGTTTTATAAGAGACCATGCCTAGCCGCTTATCGAGGTAGGAGTATATTGAGGTTAAATTAAGCCGGTAATAAAGTGGTAACAGTATAAATGCCACTACAAAATACCCCAGCCAATAACCAATAACTACCTGAAAATACTGAAACCCGCTGGTACCTACCTTGCCGGGTACCGATATAAAGGTCATCCCCGAAAGCGATGTGCCGATCATACCAAATGCCACCAACCACCACTTGCTGTTGCGGTTACCGATGAAAAATGATTCATTATTTGAATGGCGTGAAGTATAAAAGGCTATACCCAGTAATACTGAGAAATAAATAAGAATAATAAACAGCAGTATGCCCGGGCTCATGTTGTAAAATAAAAAGACTTTGCCATAATAAAGCAAAGTCTGTAAATTAATATGTTTATAACTTAAAGTCCGGCGGCTATACCAAAATGTATAGTAGGTTGTCCGGGATAATAAGGGCTATTCTTGCCTTGTAAGACATCATAAACTAATTCGCCATAAAAAGAAAGCCGGCCGGCAATATGCCACCTATATCCTGCACCTACGAAAAGACAGGAATTTGTAAAATGCGATGTGGGAGGGTATAAATTTCCGAAATTGTCAAACGGCACTTTCTGGCTGATTATATCATATTCATAAGTGGCTGTAGCAAAAAAGTTCCTATAGAAAAAATACCTGGCCCATAAGTTGGGGTAGATAATATTTTCATTTTGGTATAAAATATTATTAGAGTTATTGGGGTCATAAGCTATGGGTGATTTAGAATACAGATACCCCACGCCCAACCCTGCTGAAAAATGATCTGTAAGGCGGTAACCAACGATCGCAGAAACGCCCACATCAACAAACCCATTGCCAAAATCAAGGTTTGGCATACCGCCGAGAATTAATTTATCAGGGTCGTATCCTTTCTTTTTCTTCTTTGTTTGTTTATGATAACCGGGTTTACCACTGCTATTATAAACATCCTGAGCAGACGCATACGTAAATCCGGCACACAAGATCAAAACAAAAATCAGATTTTTCATAAGTCGCATTTTCCATTACGAAGTTAGGATAATTTAATATTAATTGGTCTTTTGAGTGTATTTTAGGTATTCATTAAGATTTTACCGGGGTTAAGGATGCCATTGGGGTCAAAAACCTGTTTTATTTGCCGCATCAGATCCAATTGCACCTTATTGAAGGCAATATCCATGTATTCTTTTTGTACCAGCCCTATACCATGCTCGCCGGATATGGTACCACCCATCCGCACCACTTCTTTAAACAGTTTCCGTATACCAATTGGCAATTTTGTTTTCCAATCTTCATCGCTCATATCACCCTTTACAATATTCACATGCAGGTTTCCATCGCCCGCATGACCATAGCACACAGATTTAAACCCAAATTCTGTGCCAAGTTCCTTTATAATGCTAAGCAGTTCTGGTAGTTCTGCCCTGGGCACCACCGTATCTTCCTCTTTGTATATAGAATTGCTTTTTACTGCTTCGCCCACTTTTCTGCGCAGAGTCCATAACATTTGTTTTTGTTCATGGCTATCTGCAAATAATATTTCATCTGTATCGTATTGCTGCACTATTTGCGATATGGCTTCAGCATCCCGGTATAGCTCATCCATATGGTTGCCATCAACTTCTATTAGCAGGTGGGCTGCAATATCAGCAGGCAGGTTGATACCGGTAGACTGCACATAGCGCATAGACCATTCCAATGCATCGCGCTCCATAAACTCTAGTGCGGAGGGGGTATAACCTGCAAGAAAAATAGCATTGACCGCAGCACATGCCTCTACCGCTGAGCGGAAAGGTACCAGTAGCAGCAGATCATGCTTTACCGCAGGTATGAGCCGGAGCACTATCTTGGTAATGATACCCAGTGTACCCTCGCTGCCTACCACCAACTGTGTAAGGTTGTATCCTGTGGCATTCTTTAAAACATTAGCACCGGTCCATATTATCTCACCATTGGCTAAAACTATTTCGAGGTTAAGCACGTAATCTTTTACCACACCATATTTTACCGCACGGGGGCCGCCGCTGTTCTCAGATACATTGCCACCTATAAAGCATGAACCTTTACTTGCAGGATCCGGGGGATAAAAAAGGCCTTCGGCCTTGAGGTGTTCCTGTAGTTCCTGTGTTATTATACCGGGCTCGGTAGTTACCTGGAAATTTCGTTTATCAACATTTAGAATTTTATTAAACCGCTTCATATCCAGCGATACACCCCCGAATACCGGTAATGCCCCTCCGCTGAGACCGGTACCCGCACCACGTGCGGTAACCGGTATGCGGTGCTCATTACAATACTTCATTATTTTACTTACTTCTTCGGCTGTGCCGGGTTGCAGTACTACTTCCGGCAGGTAACGAAGGTCTTCCGTTTGGTCGCTGGCACAGCGATCCAGATTTTCTTCGTCGGCTAAAACATACTTTTCTTCAAGTACGGATTTGAAAAAAATAATATCTGAGGGCTGTATTTTATGAAATGGCATACTACAAAGGTGGGGAAAATATTATAAGCAGGAAATGGTGCCGGAAAAGAGGGTTTAAAAAAATTTTTTTGAAAAAGTCTAACATTTTCATTCGTTACTACGTCAATACTAGTGTGGAGGTTAAAAAAACTAAAATATTACCTATACCCTAAATACTTTAGACCCTTTTTATAACCTATACACCTATCGTAACTATAACCCGCCTCTATTAAACCCTTTCTTGCAATTTGTAAGATATTAGCCCTGATTTTCGGGGCTTTGTCTTTTTTGAGTATGCGCCGGATTTTGAAGTTTACAACTCTATACACACATTCTTAGGCTCAGTAAAGAACCGCAGTGCATCCCACCCACCTTCGCGGCCGATGCCACTGTTTTTGAAGCCACCAAATGGTGTACGGAGGTCACGGAGCAGCCAGCAATTTACCCAGATGATGCCGCTATGTACCTGCGCGGCTACCCGGTTCGCACGGCTCACATCCTGCGACCAGATGGTGGCTGAAAGGCCGTAGTCGCTGGTATTTGCAAGCATCAGGGCTTCTTCTTCGTTGGTGAAGGATTGCAGTGTAACCACCGGGCCGAATATCTCTTCCATATTAGTGCGGCAATGCGGGCCAAGGCCTTCTATAATTGTAGGCTCAATAAATAGGCCGTTTGCACAGCGGCCTGTGAGCTTTACAGGATTACCACCCAGGAGAATAGTACCACCTTCCTGTTTTGCGAGTTCTATGCAGCTAAGCACTTTGTCGAAATGCATTTTGCTCACTATTGCACCTTGCTTGGTATTTTCTTCAAGCGGATCTCCATTGGTGAGCTTTTTGGCACGGGCTACAAATTCCGTTTTAAATTTTTCATAAATGCTTTCTTCCACCAATATGCGGCTACCGCATAGGCATATTTGCCCCTGGTTGCTGAATGAAGATTGCAGCGTAGTGCGCATCATCTTATCCCAGTCGCAATCTGCAAAAATTATGTTGGGGTTTTTGCCTCCGAGTTCCAATGATATTTTCTTGAACATTGGCGCGGCAGTTGCCGCAATATCCCGGCCTGCACGTGTGCTGCCTGTAAATGATATGGCTTTAATATCAGGATGCGCCACAATAGCTGAGCCACAATTTGGGCCGTTGCCATGCACAATATTTAACACTCCAGGTGGCAAACCAGCTTTTTTACAAATTACACTGAGCAGGTATGCGGTCATCGGGGTAACCTCGCTGGGCTTGGCCACCACACAATTGCCGGCTGCAAGAGCCGGCGCTATCTTCCAGGTAAACAAGTACAGTGGCAAATTCCATGGGGAGATACAGCCCACCACGCCTATTGGCTGGCGCAGGGTGTAATTGATGGCCTTATCTTCCATATGGTGGCTATCTGTGCTGAAGTGCATGATGCCCGTGGCGAAAAAGCGAAAATTACTGGATGCCCGTGGTATATCTACACGCTTGCTGAGCCATAACGGCTTGCCATTGTCATTGGTCTCTGCAAGGGCAAGGGCATCAAGATTATCATCAATGAGCTGTGCAATATGATTGAGTATTTTGAAACGCTCTTCGACAGGCGTATTACTCCATAACGGGAAGGCAGCACGTGCGGCCCCTATTGCTTCTTCCACATCTTTAATGTCACTATCGGGCGTTTGGCTATAGATCTCCCCGGTAGCGGGGTTAATATTATCTATGTATTTGCCGTTTATCGGCGCTTGCAACGAGCCGGCTATATAGTTAGTTATTTGCGCTGGAGCAGTGAGATTCATTTTGCTAAATTAAGCAATTTGAAAATGCGCAGCATTTTCCCTTCATTAAACTAAAGAACGGTCCACCATATATTTCTCGATGCCATTTTGCCCCAGTCTTTAAAACTGGCCTGAACTGTTTCGAAAAGGCTTTTCTCGGTTACTTTCTTTCCCTTTTCAGGTATTGCAAAGTCTGTTTCTTTCGGTGCTACCAATTCCACCTTATCGGCGGTCCAGGTACAATGGAGGCGGGGAATCGCCAGTTCCATGATCATGCCGGGCAAACCGCCAAACATTTCCGGGCCACCGCTTACAATAATATCTTCGGTATAAAAAGCTACCACATAAACAGAGTCGCATATTTTACCTACGGCTTTATGGCATTTAAAATTAGCTATGGTACGTATCTCATCTTTTACCTGCCATTCTATATTCCGCGCTGTGTCTTCTATAAAAATTTTCTGCTCAAAAACCTGTTTATTTGCCTTAATGGTTTTGGCTGCAAAATCGGTAAGCACAATATTCTCTGTTGCCGGGCCACCACCAAACATTTTAAAAACGCTGCCTTCAATTTCCTTTCCGGGTTTGTAAATACTATGGGTGGTATCAAAGACAAGATCAAAATAGGTAGAGTTGAATTTTGGTATCTTCGATTTCATCTGTTCTATAAATGGATTTGCACCTTCTTCTTCCATCTCTTTCAGTTGCGCATACACATTCACCCTGCGTTCATACTCTATTTTCCCGGCGGCGGTAAACTGTGCATTAGCCGTTGCAAATAAACTTAGGGAAATACCTATCGTTAAAAAAAACTGTTTCATATAATTCTACTATTTCGTTTTTAATTTTATCGTCTCATCATCATCATGCCACCACCTTGTGGAGGAGGTGCACCTGCAGGCAAATGCGAAAAATTCCACACGAGGCTAAGCATTCCATAACGGCGTATAGTGTTATAGGTCTCTTCAGTAATTATACCTGCCTGTGCGGTTCTGTTATACCCAACGTTTTGATTCAGCATATCAAATACTGATGCGCGGAGTTCCAGGTTACTTTTCTTTGTGAATTTTTTCCCTACATAAGCATTCCAGATAAGTACATTATTGTCCTTGTAAAACAGGGTTGTTTGTTGGCGTAGAAACCAGGTGATGGTGCTGCCGATTTCAAATTTTAATGGTAACTGAAAAGACCCGGTAAGCTCATTATTGCTGGTCCAGTAACTCGTGGCATAGCTTGTTATCGTAGACCTGTTGTCGTTATATGTAACTGATGGGTTAAACTCCAGGTCAAACTTCTTATCCTTGTAGTATTCCAGGTCGAGTGTGAAAGTATAGGTGTTATTATTACTGTGGTTGAGCGTGTCATTTATATAGTTGTTGATATGGTTGATACCGGTATTAATGTGTGCACCGATCTGCAAATCTATCTTTTTAAGCTTGAAGCCATACCCCACAAATGCAAAGCCATTATAATTCCCGTTTACATTTACATATTGTGTTGTTCTGATACCTTCTATATTGGTAGTGTTGGTACTGATAGCGTTATTGATAACATCAAATGTAGCACTGGCAAAGAAATAGCGCTGTGAAAGGATTTTGAAATTGTTGAAACGTAATGTAAAAGCGTTAGTGAATTGCTCTTTAAGGCCAGTGTTTCCTATAGTAATGTTTGTGGGGTCTGTATCCTGGTGCAATGGCGATACTTCATCAATAGTGGGCTGGGTAGTGCTGCCTAAGTAATTGAATTTAAGGCTTGTTTCCCTGCCAAGTGTATAAACAAAAGTGGCCTTCGGGAAAAGATTGAGATAGGCATACTTACGTGATGAGTCGCGGAGCAGATCAGTTTGGTTGTATTGTGAATTTGATATGTCGCTGCCAAAAGAAAAATTAACTTTTTTATTGGGAATAAACCGCAATGCCAGCCCACCAGTGTTGGTAAGTATATTGTATTTGTAATCACTGCTGTAATAATTATCAAAAGCATTGTACTGGCCCGGCGCACTACTGTCGTATGAATAATTTGTTGTGCGGCTATTGTTGATCGTTATACCATAGTCGGCTTCCAGGTATGCAATTTTAGACAACGGTTCTGTATAAGTAGCCTTGGCTGCAAATGCCAGCGTACTGGTGTTGCTGGATTTTCGCTGGTTAATGGAATCTCCGGTCGAGGTATCTACGAGGTATAATTTTGTATAAGAGGAAAGGAACCCATCGCTTTTTGAATCCTTATAATTCTCTTTTATGTCAACAGATAATGATCTGCCTTTTTTTACGAATTTTTTCCTTATCAGCAAATCGGCATTTAGAAAATCTGCATTTGCATTGCTCGTTACTTTACGCCAGTTAGTGTTTGATGTGTCTATATTTTGTGCCAGTGTAGCACTTGTATACATCGTAGATATGTCTGTGTTTTTTTCGCCGGCATTAGCGGTCAGTTTTATAGAGGTCATGGAGTCTATTTTCCATTCAAACATACCATCGAGTCCATTACGATCGCCCCTGCTAAATTGGTTTTTGTATTGGTGCGTAACACTTTCTGAGTCATTCGGGAGCGGGTTTTGAATCACTGTATTGCCTATTATATCTACATTTTGCATGACATAACGGTAGTTACCCGCAAAGTGTTCCTTATCCTGGTCCCATTTATCAGCAAAGTGCAGCCCACCGGTCCATATTTGCGGTAATCCTTCACCATTATATTTCCCATCCCATCCTGCCATATCTTCGGCGGTATTATTTGATGTTATGGTTACCTGGCCTTCGTCGGTTATCTCAGTTACCCCATTGCCGCTGCTAAAGTTGTCATTGTCTTGCCAGCCAAGCCCTACTTTATCAGTATTAGACATGATACCAAATGCCGAAAGCTGCATTTTTGATTTAAAGTCGTTGATCATACCCTGGTCCTGGAAATAACCTCCCGTGCCACCACCTGCATCAATCTTGCCAAAGTAACCTTTCTTTTTATCGTCTTTTAGTTCCAGGTTTATCGTCTTTGTTTTCTGCCCGTCGTCAATGCCGGTAAATTCTGTCTGGTCGCTTTTCTTATCGTATACCTGCACCTTTTTTACTACACCGGCCTGTAGCCCCTCTGTTACTACTTTAGGATCGTCAGAGAAAAATTCTTCTCCATCCACAAGTACTTTCTGCACTGTTTCGCCCTGTGCCGTTATTTGTCCGTTCTTATCTACCTGTATCCCGGGCAGTCTTTTCAGCAGGTCTTCTACTGTAGCATTATCTTTCACTTTAAAGCTATCGGCCATGTACTCTGTTGTATCACCTTTAATTTTGATCGCAGCAACCTGTTGGTTAAGTACAAATTCCTGCAGCAAGTGCTCTTTGGAGACCATTGGTATCAGACCATAATCAGTAATATTTTTCTTTACGTTTATTACATCGACATATTCCGCAAAACTTGGAAAGGTGATCTGCAGTATATATTTCCCCTGGTCGGGCACCTTTAATTCAAAACTCCCGTCTGCTTTAGTTCTTGTAAAGCATTGTATCACAGAATCTGAGGTACGTATGATCACCACTGATGCCCGCTGTAATGGGGTATTATTGAGCGTATCAGATACAGCGCCTTTAATACTATAGGTTTGCGCTATGCCTTGCTGTAAAGAATATAAAAAGAAAATGGCAGTGATAAAAAAATATCTCATAGTAGTATATGTATGAAGGATTTCGTTTGCTAATCAAAAAATATATCTGTAAAAGAACAAAAACTCCGGCTAACGCACACTAAAGAGCAGGGGGTATTAATAGGGGTATTAAACACCTTTTAACACTTCTTTACCAATCCTGTTTAATGATTTACTCAAGGGTTCACTTCAGATTTATACACACTTGGCCTGTTATGGTCTATAGGGACACCAAGTGCTTCATAAATATAATCCTGCGCGGTGGTGCGCACATTCAGCTTATTGATCTTTGTATTTGCACCGGATGGATATACCCGGTTAGATAAGAATACAAATACAATACCCGTTGCAGGATCTGCCCATACACAGGTACCCGTAAAGCCCTGGTGGCCGAAAGCCAGCCCGCTGCAACGGTCGCCCGCCGGGCCGCCGTCATCTACATCGGCCAATGGTTTATCAAACCCTAAACCACGGTGACTTATCTTACTGTTGTAAGCGGTAAACAGGTCTATTGTAGTTGTTTTGAAATAACGCTTATTACCGTACACCCCCTTATTGAGCAGCATCTGGAAAATGGCTCCTACATCATGTGCAGTAGCAAACACACCTGCATGGCCGCCTACACCACCCAGCATTGCTGCCCCCGGATCATGTACATAACCGCATAATGTCTGGCAACGAAAAGTAGTTTCCAGTTCAGTTGGCGCTATTTGAAGAGTATCAAATTTATTGAGCGGGTTGTAAGTAATCCGTTTTAGGCCCATGGGTTTGTAAAATTCTTCTTCAACGTATTTATCAATTGTGAGCCCTGTGATTTGGTGCACAATAGCAGCGAGAAAATAAAAATCCAGGTCGCTGTATACCATCTTGCCGGCATTATCCAGTGAGCTGGCATATATCCTGCTCCACATGGTATCTATGTAGTCACTGCGCATATATACACCTCTCGCCACCTGCACGCCAAAACCTTCAGATGCGGTTTTTCTGAACAGGTTACTTTTCAGCATACCATCATCATTTACAGCATCTTTATAAAAAGGTATCCATCCTCTTAATCCTGCCTGGTGCAGCAGTATATCTCTTATGTGCAAACCTTCTTTGTTGGTTCCCTTTGCCTGTGGCAGGTAATCGCCTATAGTTTTATCAAGGTTCAGCTTGCCCTGTTCATAGAGCCTCATAATAGCAAGCGTAGTAGCCAACACCTTGGTACATGAGGCCATGTCATACAGCGTATTGGTATCTACCGGATGTATTTTATCATACCGGGTATATCCAAAAGCTTTATCATAAAAAACTTTTTCGTTTATTGCCGCCAGTACCCTGCAGCCCGGGAATACGCCATCTGCAATATTGCGTGCCATAAACATATCCAGCCGGTCAAGTGCAGTTTGCTGCACCACACCTGCATCAGCAGGGAAAAAAACTTTCCTTAGTTCATTTGAAGGCTCTTTAGATACTACCGCTGCTTTCACCGGAGCTGGACAAACGCTCTGTCCGTTGACACAGGCGGTTATAGGTAACTTACCTTTTGGCTTTATCTTCTTCAGCAACATATTGGCTACTGAACGCTCCACAAGCGTATCATCTTCATAACCAACAATAACAGAACCTGCACCACAAAAATACTGCATAGCATAAGCATTGCCCAGCAATATCACCATCACATTATTTCTGCAACCGGCCATTTGCAAAAAATTTACCTGTTCATCACTTAAACCATAATTATTACCGGGTGAAAAACTGAGGTTATGCACAGCAATAATAGTTACATCATACTTCGCAAGGCCATCAAGTATCTTTTGTATTGTGTCTGCCGGGCTGCCTTTGGGTAGCCACTCCGGTTTTATGTTATCAAACTCATCGTTCAGGCTTTCATATAGGGAGGTAGAAGTATTGGCGTTCACACCCACATAGCCTATACGCATATTTTCATTTATCTTTTTCAGCACCTGGTTATCGTCTCTCACAAGTGTTATAGCCGCTTTTGCGGTCAGTATCCTAAAAGTATCAACGTATTTATTAAGGTCGTAGGTGAGCCGGGTAGTATCTATATCTTTCCATGTTGATATACCTGCCTCATACTTTGCGCCTAATATTTTCTTCACACTTATTTCCAGCGCTGTTTGCGGTATAATGCCACTGTCAATAGCTGCCTTTATTTTTCCTAATGCAGCAGGTACATCTTGTGAAAATAATAAAACATCATTGCCTGCCTCAAATGCACGAAGGTCTGCATCGCCTGCCGGAAAATATTTTGTAACACCCTGCATATTGAGCGCATCTGTAAATATCAATCCATTAAAACCTAGCTTTTCTTTCAATAGCCCGGTAACTGTATTTTTCGAAAGTGTAGTGGGCACATGTGGCGTGGTATCGAGGGCGGGTACTTCGAGGTGTGCTATCATTACACTCTTCACGCCTGCGGCTATCATTTGTTTAAATGGGTAAAGCTCTATAGAATCTAATTGAGGTAATGACCTCGATACTAGCGGCAGGTCTTTGTGCGAATCAACACTCGTATTACCGTGTCCCGGAAAATGTTTGGCACAGGCCATCACGCCGTTCTTCTGCAGGCCGCGCATAAATGCTATTCCTAATCGCGATACCCAAACTTTGTCTTCACCGAAAGAACGTGAATTAATTACCGGGTTAGCTGCATTATTATTCACATCCACATCTGGTGCGAAATCTATATTTACGCCCAGTCTTTTACACTGCGCTGCTATTGCACCACCTATACGGTTCACAAGGTCGGTATCGTGTGTTGCACCCAACATCATTTCGCGCGGGTAGTTTTTTAAACTGTCGAGGCGCATACCAATGCCCCACTCAGCGTCCATGGCTATGAGCAGCGGTGTCTGTGCCAAATGCTGGTATCGGTTAGTAAGTACGGCCTGCCGTATCGGACCGCCCTGCATAAAAATAAGGCCGCCTACCTGGTGGTCATTTATGAGTTTTGTAACCTGCTCTTCATTATAATTTTTCCCACCTGAATATGCCGCTACCATAAAAAGCTGCCCTATCCGTTCTTCCTGGGTCAGTTTATCATACACACTATCTACCCAATGATTTTTGGCAGCAGTATTATCTACCTGTTTCGATTTGCTTTTTGGTTGCGCCAAAACATTTGCAGCAATAGACAATATACCCAGCGTAATTAATAAAACGCGGCGGAATGAACTCATAAAACAAAAATAATGGGATTGAGCCGTAAAGTCTAAAAAAAATATTGTAGAAACTGCTCCGTATTATCGTGCATCAAAATCTATAACGACCCTTTCGGTGCGTGGGTGCGACTGGCAAGTGAGCACATATCCCTTTTGTACTTCATGCTCGTCAAGGGCGTAGTTTACTTCCATTTCTACTTCACCTTCGGTTACCAGCGCCCGGCAGGTGCAGCATACACCACCTTTGCAGGCATAAGGGAGGTCGGCACCGGCTTTTAAAGCCGCATCCAGTATACTTTCGCCATTAAAAGGCACCTCCATATCAAAGGTTGTGCCGTCCAGTGTAATGCTTACTTTGCTCGCTGGGCCATTATCATTTTTATGGCTTGATGCCCATTTTTCGTGGGAAGCCTTAGGTTGGTCGGGGGATGTGAAGAGTTCTATATGCACATGGCCGGATGGCATGCCCAGGTCTATTAATTGCTGGCGTACAGAAAGTATCATTTCTTCCGGCCCGCAAATAAATGCCTCATCGATCGTAGTGATATCAATAAGCGTTTTACAGAATTCGGCACATTTTTCTGCGTTTATCCTGCCGCTGAACAATGGTATCTCCATATACTCCCGGCTCAAAATATGGTATACACGCAAGCGCAGCATATACTTATTTTTCAGGGCTTCTATAGCTTCCCTGAAAATGATGGAATTTTTTGAGCGGTTGCCATATACCAGTGTAAAGCTGCTGTTTGGTTCATCTTCCAGCACCGTCTTCATGATGCTCATTATAGGTGTAATACCGCTACCAGATGCAAATGCCAGGTATTCTTTATGCTTGGCTTCCGTGTTCTTAGCAGTGAAATTACCCATCGGCGGCATTACATCCAAGATATCACCGGCTTTCAGTTCACCATGCGCAAAGGTGGAAAATTTGCCTTGCTCCACCTTTTTGATGGCTACACGTAATTCTCCATCTTTGGGACTGGAGCATATAGAATACGACCGGCGCACTTCCGACCCATCAAAATGACGGCGGAAAGTGAGGTACTGGCCCGGAGCAAAGCCGAAGCTTTCTTCCAGCTCGGAAGGTACCTCCAGCGATACGGAAACACAATCAGCCGTTTCAGGCCGTACGTCTTTAACCTTTAAAGAGTAAAATTTCAGAGCAGACATAAATGGCTGCAAATGTACAAAAAACACCCACAGCAAATATTTTCACCCTGCATTATATATTATATCTGGCTATGTTAGTGTTTAACTTATCAACCAATCAACTAACTTTACTACTATGAAGGATGTCCTTTATAAATTATTTTTTGGCAAACCTGAGTATAATAAACCGCTCAACCACTCCGCATATCTTGCATACAAAGTAAACGTAAGAAGGATCTGGAATAATGAGAAACATCACGATATAGGGTTTGAAAAAGTACTTAGGTTGTTTCTTGTAGCCACTCAAATACTTTTCCCGGGCATGCACATCCGGAATATTTTCGGGAAATTCGGCGTGATAAAAAGAAACGTGGCTATTGAGTTCTATGTTTTTTTCAAAACAATGCTGCCTGTATTTTTCCTTTTATCCGGCTTGTATAAATATAAGATCTCACTGTTTATCTCTTGCTATTTATTAATTGAGACTATCTGTTATGTGGCATCCCTCATTTTTGTATCAGATATATTTGTAAAACCCCGCTCCTATCGGCGCAACATTCTGATGCTGTTTTTCAACTATATGGAAATATCCTTGTCCTTTGCTGTGATCTATGCATGTCTCCATTTACTTGGCGACAAACCTTTGGTTGCCATGGATTACATATATTTCAGTATTGTTACCTCCACAACTATAGGTTATGGAGATATGCACCCCGTATCCCACCTTGGCCAGTTAATGGTATGTATACAGGCAGTGATGGTAGTAGCATTTATTGTATTATTCCTCAATTTCTTCGGGTCGAAGGTCGAAACGTTACATAATGAAGAAGAATCATAAGGATTTATTCATTTCTTAACAGACTTATTTAGGTTTATCAAATATTTTGCGTACATTTGCACTTTCTTAATCAATTTATTTAAACAACAATGCAAGAAGGAACAGTAAAATTTTTCAATGAAACTAAAGGATTTGGTTTCATTTCTCCGTCAAACGGCGGACAAGACATCTTCGTACACGTATCTGGTCTTATGGATGAAATCCGTGAGAACGATAAGGTGACTTTCGAAGTTCAAAATGGTAAAAAAGGTTTAAATGCTACTAATGTTAAGGTTATCTAACATTTGCTTTTAATATCATTACCCTAAACCCTCCGGCAACCCCGGAGGGTTTTTTCCTTTATTAAACCTGGTAACTAATTTTCCAATTTTCCTTGTATCTTTCCTTAGGTTATTAGCATACTTAAAGATTATTGATTATTTTGCGTATCTATTCTTATAATTAATCACAGGTTTTATTACTTTTACCCGAAGAAATAATTTTATGATGAAAAATTCGCTCAAAAAGATACTTCTGGTTTGCCTCATGGCTGTACCTGTAAGCGTTTTCTCGCAAACTAATACACCATTACCTAATACACAACCTATCAACAGGTACGACCTGCTTGATAAAAACTGGTGTTTTGTAGGCATGAAGTGCCCTGATAAAATAGGCTCTGAAGGTGAGTATATACATTTTCTTTCTACACTTAAACTTACAGCAACTAATAGCAATAATATCAATTACGGTACTTACGTAAAGACCTATAAGGATATGCGTGATAACCCAAAAGAAACAGGTACTTACTCGCTTACAACTGATGAGGTAGGTAACCTTATTCTTACCCTAAAGAAAAATAAAACAGGTACCACATCTAAATACATGGTGCCAATGGTTGAAACAAACCACCTTACGCTCATCAGAACTGATGAAGTTGAAAAATGCAATATTACTTATGCTATCGCACCGTAATAAAATATATTACTGAAAAGAAAAAACCCGGAACATGTTCCGGGTTTTTTTATGTTAATAAGTATAAGATGACCGCACACAAATAAACATTATTCTATATAGCCTTCATTTTGTTTCCTTTTGCATCATGAGTCACTTCTGCAAGTCCCAGCTTTTCCATCAAGGGCGGAACATACATGCCAAAACGTCCACGAAGTCCCTTTTTAAGGCCATACCAACCGCCAACAGGGTTTTTTTCTGAGCGGCCCCATGCCTCAACAGTTCCTTCCTTCGCAGGTTTCTGTTCGTCAGCGCTGCCAAGCTCCATCCAATCACCATGCTTTTTTAGCATGGTATGCAGATCATCAATACAACGGTAGTCGTATAATAATACAGTTTTGCCAACCGTGCATACTAAAACTTCTTTACCATCTTTTTCATCAACATGCATCGTGTATTCAGATGTAAGTGGCGGTGTTTTTAAAGCCATTGGCTTTTCTTTTGTTCCAATGTTTTTTTTCATTTTCAAATAGTTTATGCGTTAAAAATATTGTTTGATGAGCCTACCAAAGTTAATAATTCCTGCTTAGGTGGCACTTCAGGCATACTCGCCTTAAGCTGCTCCTGGAAATGCTTAAAAGATGCCAGGTCAAAAAGCACTTTCTGGTCGTCCTCTGATTTGAAAAACGCAGTATGGATAAAGGTCTTGCCATCGGCCTGCATACAGGTGTTATATGAAATACCCGGATGGTTAAGCGCTTGCAGGTCTGTCATTACCTGTTTGATGTTCTGCTGGTTTTGCTCAGAATACTCAGCCTTGGTGGTGTATGTAACTTTTACTATTTTCATTTTGATTTATATTTTAGGTGAATAAATTATTTTGAAGTCATAATTATCTCTGCTTCCTTCTTCAGGTCTGCAGCAAACTTTTCAAAAGAGCTATCAAATGACGGGATCATTTTAGCAAACAACGGGAATAACGGGCCACCTATTTTCTCGCTCATAGAAAATATCACCCCATCTTTTTGATTATTTTTTATCGTATACACCCTTTCCCCCATTGCATCTCCCCATACTAGTTTTTTACCTATTTCAAAATCCTTTACTTTCAACTTAAAAGTTCTTTTGGGGTCAAGTGTAGATTTTAAATTGATCTTTTCACCCATTGCTATCTTACCATCAATGGAAATTACCGTTGAATTCCATCTCGGATAATCGGCAGCATTCGTAAGTAAAGCCCATACGATTGATGCATCTGCATTGATGTCTGTACTTATCGAAGTTTGGCGGCTAAATGTTGATTTTACTGTGGTGGCTTTACCGTTTCTTGAAAGCAATGTTTTGTTCTCACTCATTTTTCGTTTATTTTATATTTTGACGATTGAGCGAAACAAAACGATAGGATGATCTTAATTTTTCTCCAAATATTTTTCCATTACCTGCCTATTATGCTCTAAATGATGCAGTTGTAATTCTGATGCTTTAGATTCAAATGGGTCAATTTCTTTTAATATTTTCATTCTCAGATCAAACAAATGCTCTTTATCGCCTTTTTCGGCTTCTTTTACCAGATCAATTTTCATCAATTCCTGCTGGGTATTTTGTTTTGGATTAAATATGCCATTTAATTCTGAGCATTGGTGACACACGCCCACTTTATTGATCAAAGCACATCTTCCGTCATAAATGTTTATCATTTTCGATCTCCCGGTATGCAGGTAATATTTTACCATGGCTTCATTTGTATTCAGGATCTCGGAGATCTCACTTACTTTAAATTCATAAACTTCTTTCAGAAATATACATAGCTGTTGCTCCAGTGGCAAAGATTTTGAAATGCAGGTAAAACAAAAAGCAATATGTTCTTTTACTTCGAACTGGCCTTGGGGCGAGGTCATAGCAATGTGCATTGCTTCCCCAAAAAATTCTTTATTCTGTAATGCCGCTGATTTGGTTATATCCGTTATGTTCTCTGTCCAGCGCCTTTGAGCTCTTAAGTTGTCTTTTGCCAGGTTTGATGCAATGGTAAAAAGCCATGTCTTCAAAGAAGATTCCCCCCTGAAGGTATTCAGCTTATCTACTGCCTTTATATACGTATCGTGTACAATGTCTTCTGCATCATTTACACTTGCAGTAATTCTTAAAAGATAGGATTTCAATTGGCCTTTGCTGCTTTCGAATTCCCGGTTAAGTAGTTCAACAGTCATTGTTTTGGGGGTTTGAACCAGTGAATCTTAACTAACTAAATTATCATTTCAACACTCCTCATCCGCACATGGTTGTGCTGCAGATTCAAGCTCTATAGTGGCATGCTGTATATTATTGTGCTGCAATTCATGCTTTATATGATGTACCACTTTCATTTTCTCATCAAAACTAAGCGCATCATTAAGCACCAGGTGAGTGGTAAGCGCGTTTTCGGTAGTACTCATAGCCCATATATGCATGTGGTGTATGCTTTCCACCCCTTTTACTTTTTGTATCACTTTTTCTATCTCACTCATTTCTATATTTTCCGGTACTGCATCCATCGACAGGCGAAGACTGGCCGTAAGCAACGACCATGTGCCAAATAATATTATAACAAGCACTACTATACTTACTGCGCCATCAAGCCAATACCAGTTTGTAAACTTTATAATTACCCCGGATACCACTACACCCAATGAAACCATAGCATCTGTAAGCAGGTGCAGGTATGCGCCCTTTGTATTCAGATCGTGGTCTTTATTTTTGAAAAATAGAAAAGCAGATGCGAGATTTATAACAATGCCTATACCCGCAACAATCGCCACTATTCCGCCCGCTATAGGTTGTGGATGGAGCAGCCTGTTCACTGATTCATAGCCTAGTATACCTATAGCTATGAATAAAAATACCGCATTGGTAAGTGCTGCAAGAATTGTTGTTTTTTTATAGCCGTAGGTAAACGATTCTGTGGGTTTCACTTTCGCCAGCCTAAAAGCTATAAGAGACAACGCAAGGCTTGCTACATCACTCAAATTATGGCCGGCATCCGATAACAATGCCATCGAATGCGTCATTAGGCCAGCAACAAATTGTACGATCACATACGCACTGTTCAGCACGATGCCTGCAATAAAGGCTTTATTAGCTACATCGCCGGGGCTAACGTGATGGTGATGATGGTGATGGTGGTCTCCATGGCTGTGGCTATGGTCATGGCTATGCATTACAGGAAATATATTTTAGCGCAAGCTACATAAAATATAAGTGGCACACAGATTAATTACTATAATGTAATCTGAGTTTTAAATTATTAGCTGGTATTACGAAACAATTTTTTGCTATATTCGTATTTAAATTCATTTATTAATTGTAAATAAATTGTTAATTAAAGTGAAAAATCATATGCACTCAATATATCGTTCTACATTTATTTTTTAAATAATTAAAAATTGTAGCTCTTATTTTATACAGGAAATATGCATGCAAAGCAATAAACAGAATGTTTATTAGCTAGTTTTTAAATAATTATTTTATACAGCCGAGTTGTTTTTATTATGGATAGTGCACAATAATGGTTTTTGTAAAACAGTAACAGCTTAAAAAAATATTGTTAACAAATAGCTTTTCTTTTTTGAACGTTAAAGAATACCAGGTTACATTATACATAAAAATTTACTTTAGAAGTGATGAGAAATAATATTACTAATTCATTATGATCGATGAAGCCCGGACATTGCTCAGCAGCATACAGGATACCATTGCGCACCTGGATGCCATGCTTGCGGAGAAGAACGACATGATAGATCTGTTATCACATGATCTCAGGAGTCCTGTTACCCGGATTCTGGGGCTTAGCAATCTTATTAAAATAGATTCGGAAACAAAAAAAAGCATCTATGCTGATTATATAACAGAAGAGTGCAACAGCTTATTAAGTGTACTGGAAAATATCCTTCTGATGCTTAAAGAAGATAGCCGCCCATTCAATCTTACTCCCGTAAACCTTGATCAAATGATACGCGAAACCATACATTTCTTTGGGTTTGCGCTAACTGAAAAAAAATTAAATGTCGAGCTTTCGGTTGATAGCTCCATATATATAAGCGTTCAGAAAGAATTGTTTATACAAGCCGTACGTAACATAATAGGTAATGCCATAAAATTCTCCGCAGATGGGGGGAATATTTTTATTTCCGCAAAACAGGATAACGACCAGGTTTCTTTATCCATACAGGACGAAGGCTTGGGCTTCATGCCATCTGATATGGAAAAAATATTTGACCGCTTCACCAGCGCCGGGAAGAAGGGCACTCATGGTGAAGGTTCTATAGGCCTTGGCCTGTACCTGAGCAAGAAAATGATAGAAAAACATGATGGCAAACTCTACGCAGAAAGCAAAGGCATAAACCAGGGCGCCACATTCACAATAGTATTATACAGCCTCATCACAAAAAAAAGCCTTTAAACCAACGTAACTCATCATCTGAACAAGACAGTATCCCAGAGCTGCATAGAAGTGAGATGGTAATGATGTGATCCCGTGATTACCATAAAGTTTCTGCTTAAAAATTATCATAATATACATCTTTCCCAATCTTTCTCCTTTTACATTAGTTTTGCACCCACATTATTACTTTTTCATACAATGCAATCCGCAAACGAAATACGCAGACAGTTTTTAGATTTTTTTCGCAGCAAGGGCCACGAGATCGTGCCATCTGCCCCTATAGTGATAAAGAATGATCCTACCCTGTTATTTACCAATGCGGGTATGAACCAGTTCAAGGATTTTTTCCTCGGCAATGGCACACCATCCAACACGCGTATTGCAGACACACAAAAGTGCCTGCGTGTAAGTGGCAAACATAACGACCTTGAAGAAGTGGGTGTAGATACTTACCACCATACCATGTTCGAAATGCTGGGCAACTGGAGCTTCGGCGATTATTTTAAAGAAGAAGCTATAGCATGGAGCTGGGAATTGCTTACCGAAGTATACGGTATCCCTAAAGATAAGCTCTACGTAACCGTTTTCCAGGGAGATGCATCTGAGAATCTGCCTAAAGATGAAGAAGCCTACAACTTCTGGAAACAACACGTAGCCGAAGACCGTATACTCCTCGGCAATAAAAAAGATAATTTCTGGGAAATGGGCGATACCGGCCCTTGTGGCCCATGCTCTGAGATACATGTAGATTGCAGGACGGACGAAGAAAAGAAACTGGTGGCAGGTAGCACACTCGTAAATGCCGATCACCCACAAGTAATAGAAATATGGAACAATGTATTCATGCAGTACAACCGCCAGAAAGATGGCAGTCTCGTACCATTGCCCGCAAAGCATGTGGATACAGGTATGGGACTGGAGCGGCTGGTGCGTGTTCTGCAGGGCAAGCAAAGTAATTACGACACTGATCTTTTTACCGGCACTATCTCACATATAGAGCACATGACCGGTAGAAAATACACCTATACCGATAGCAAAAAAGACATTGCATTCCGTGTACTCTCCGATCATATCCGTGCTATAGGCTTCACCATTGCTGATGGGCAGTTACCATCCAATACCGGTGCAGGCTATGTGATACGCCGTATACTCCGCCGCGCGGTTCGTTATTATTATTCTTACCTCGATCATAAGCAGCCACTGCTTTACCGCCTCATGCCGGTACTCGCAAAGCAATTCGAAGATGTATTCCCCGAATTGCACAAACAAATTGATCTGGTAAGCCGCGTAGTAAAAGAAGAAGAAGAATCGTTCCTCCGTACACTGGATAAGGGCCTGAAAAAAATTGACGATATAATTACCGAAACTAAAAATCAGAGTACACAAACAATAAATGGTAAAGCCGCATTCGAACTTTACGATACCTTCGGTTTCCCTATAGACCTTACAAGATTGATAGGCGGTGAGAATGGCCTACATGTTGATGAAGCAGCTTTTGACAAAGCATTACAGGAGCAGAAGACCCGCAGTCGTGCAGCCACAGCACTGGATACCCAGGATTGGGTAATAGTAAAAGAAGGCAATGCCACAAAATTTGTTGGTTACAATGAACTCGAAGCAGATGCCTCTGTTCTGAAATTCCGTAAAGTAACTTCCAAAGGCAAAGAGTCTTACCAACTGGTACTGGACACTACTCCTTTCTACGCCGAAAGCGGTGGCCAGGTGGGCGATACCGGCGAATTTATTTTCCCCAACGAAAGCATACAAATAGTTGATACCAAGAAAGAAGATGGCCTCACTATACATTTTTCTGAAGTGCTGCCTGAAAATATCGCAGCGCCCTTACATGCAAAAGTAGATGCCGCAAAAAGGGTTTCTACTGCCGTGCACCACAGCGCTACGCACTTATTACATGCCGCTCTTCGCGAGGTATTAGGCACACACGTAGCCCAAAAAGGTTCGCTCGTAAACGAAGAGCATCTTCGTTTCGATTTTTCCCATTTCGCTAAAGTCACAGATGATGAGATCGCACGCATTGAAACCATAGTGAACGAAAAGATCCGCGAAAACATTCCTGTAGTCATAAAAGAAATGCAGAAAGATGAAGCCGTTGCACTTGGTGCCATGGCCTTGTTTGGCGAAAAATATGGCAATGTAGTACGTGTGGTTATTATGGACCCTGCATATTCCATAGAGCTTTGCGGCGGCACACATGTTGGTGCTACCGGCCAGCTTGGTTTTTTCAAAATAACAAGCGAGGCTGCAGTCGCTGCAGGCGTTCGCCGTATGGAAGCAGTAAGTGGCAAAGCGGCTGAGCATTTTATAAATGAGCAGTTACAACTCATTACAAACATAGCTGCACAACTAAAAAATGCAAAAGACCCGCTAAAAGCAATAGAAAAATTACAGGAAGAACGCGCTCAGCTTGAAAAGCATGTGGAGCATCTCGAGTCTCGTATGCTCGTAGGTATACGCAACGAACTGCTTACAAAAGATGAGATCATAAACCAGGTATCATTCGTAGGCCAAATAGTATCAGTAAGTTCTGCCGATGCATTAAAAAGGTTATGCCTCGATCTTAAATCTCATCTCAACGATCACGTCATTGTTTTATGTGCCAACATTGATGGCAAACCATTCGTAGCTGTAGGTGTTGATGAGAAAGTATTTGCTGCAAAAGGCCTCGATGCCGGCAAGATCATAAAGGAGCAGGTAGCCCCGCTCATAAAAGGTGGAGGCGGCGGCCAGAAAACCCTTGCTACAGCAGGCGGCCAGGATGTAGCCGGTTTGCAGGCAGTGATAGAGAAAGTGAAGAATTTATTATAACTTATTTAAAATTTCTGAAACATATTATTCAATAGGTTTTCTCCCTAGATTTCTTATTTTTACCTGATTAACCATGATACTCAGAAACCTTTTATACTTTATTGCGGTACTCCTCATTATCGGCTGGATACTCGGCTTTTTAGTGTGGAAACATGAAGGGCATATGGTGCATATACTCGCTGTGCTTGCAGTTATATCCCTCGTGCTTGCCCTTACCCGCAAACCCGGTAAGGATATAGACTAATTCCCAATTCAGCCCTTATTTATCCACAAATGGTTCGTGGCTTTCAATTTTGACTATATTTAAAATATCTTTGTTCTAAACCAATATTTACCAATGCGTTTCATAGTTACCTCAACGGCGTTGCTCAAGAACTTGCAGCAGATCAGTGGCGTTATCAGCGCTAATACAGTGTTATCCGTGCTGGAAGATTTCCTTTTTGAATTGCGTGGCAATACTCTCACGCTCACCGCCACCGACCTCGAAACCATGATGCGCGTGCACATGGAAGTAAACGATGCTCAGGGCGATGGCCGCATATGCATACCTTCAAAAATTCTTACAGACTATCTGAAAAACCTGCCAGAGCAGCCCATCACTTTCAGCATTAACGAAAGCGATCTTTCAATAGAAATGTCGAGCGATGTGGGTAAATACCGCATTGGCGGCGAAAAAGCTGATGATTTCCCTAAAGAACCCGCCCCCGGGGATACTACAGGGTTTACCATACCATCCATAGCACTTATAGAGTGTATCAATAAAACCCTGTTTGCTGTGAGCGGAGATACACTTCGCCCTGCTATGACCGGTGTTTATTTTGAGCTCGATACCAAAGGCATCACCTTTGTTTCTACTGATGCACACCGCCTCGTGCAGTTCCGTCGCAGCGATATCAATTGCCCGGCAAAAGATGGTTTCGTAGTACCCAAAAAACCATTACAACAATTACGCGGCACCTTACCTGCCGATGAGTCAATCTTACAACTCGCATACAACGGCAGCCATTTATTTGTTACCAGCGAGCGCCTCAGCCTTAGCTGTCGCCTCATAGATGCCCGCTTCCCCGACTATAAAGCAGTTATACCACTGGATAACCCTTACAAGCTCACCATCAACCGTGGCGATTTTGTAAGCGCCCTGCGCCGTGTAAGCATCTTTGCAAATAAGACCACTAACCAGGTAGTACTTGATATCAATGGCAACGCCCTCCAGATCAGCGCACAGGATGTAGACTTCTCTTACGAAGGCAAGGAAATGCTCAGTTGCCAGTATAGCGGCGAGGACATGAAAATAGCTTTCAACGCAAAACTCATGGTAGAAATGGTTGGCAACCTCGATGGCAATGAAATACAGGTTGAGCTCAGCACCCCAACCCGTGCCGGCATCTTCCGCTCCATGGATAAAGTAGAAAACGAAGACCTCCTCATGCTGCTCATGCCGCTGATGGTAGGGGTTTAATTAAAAAAACAAAACTCCTACAAAATGTAGGAGTTTTATAAATATAGTTTTTGGAACAGAAGCGCAGCAAAATTATTCTGCGAACCACATTAGAGTTTTGGATATTGAAAATAGAATCATTATCTATTTTTTGAACACCAACTCTGTTCTAGAAGCAGGAACCTATCAGGTCGGAAAATCTGGGTAGGTAAAGGGCCGGAGAAATCCGGCCTTCCTGTTTTAACAAAGATACATTTTAATACGAATTTCCAAATCTTGTACAATATTAGTTTATCACATAACACGTTTAACTATTTAATATCGTACACTCCAATTTGTCCAGAACCCATACCAATATATCTTTTATTATTTATCCCAAAAGAGTATGATTCATAGCCAGATGACGCAATAAATATTTCAATTACGATGTTATCTGAAACTGAAAGCATTAGATCACCTGTAGTTTCAACTACTTTTAGTTCTGATAAATGTTTGCCTTTCAGTATCTCTGTAACTTTTTCAGTTAAATCGATATGTGCTGGTAAGCCAAATTTTTGCCCGTGATCATATGATACACTAGCAATTTTATTATTTTTTAGAAGCCGCCAAAATCCTCCTTCAATAGTCACGTTTATCCCGTTCGCGAAAGAAAAATTCTAAAAATCTACTTCGGAAAATATTAAACATTCAAATAGTGAATCTGTCTTAAAGATTAATCCTTTAGAGCTTATTATTTCAGTATGTATAATCATGCTTTGGACTTTTACTCTCTTCCGTATTTTCCCGAAGCTAAAAGCATAGTTCCCCCTTTAGGGGGACAGGGGGGTTTAATAATTTATCACCTGCTCCTCCACCGCTTCCGGCATCTTCCTCCATTCATATTGCTGGTTGCGTAGTTGTGGTTCAAAACCCGCATCACGTATAGATTGTTGTATGCTCTTCGCCGTAAACCGGTGCGGAGCACCTGCTGCGCTCACCACATTCTCTTCTATCATTATAGAGCCAAAATCATTAGCACCCGCATTCAGGCATATCTGCGCCACCGGCTTACCCACTGTAAGCCACGATGCCTGTATGTTCTTCACATTCGGCAGCATTATGCGGCTCAGTGCTATCATGCGTATATATTCTTCGGGGGTTGTCATGTTTTTTATTCCGCGTATCTTCTCAAGCAGTGTATCCACACCCTGGAACGTCCATGGTATAAAAGCAAGGAAGCCTTTTGCACCTTCAGGTTTTTCTGCCTGCACTTCTCGTAGTTTCACAAGGTGTTCAAAGCGCTCAAGCACAGTTTCCACATGCCCGAACATCATTGTTGCGCTCGTAGTCAGCCCCAGTTTATGTGCCTCACGCATCACATCAAGCCACTCCTGCGCCCCGCACTTCCCGTTCGATACCAGCCTGCGCACCCGGTCATTAAGTATCTCCGCTCCTGCACCCGGCAGGCTGTCCATGCCCGCCTCTTTCAGTGCTTTCAGCACCTCATGGTGTGTACTCTTTTCCAGTTTGGTTATATGTGCCACTTCCGGTGGCCCCAGTGCGTGCAATTTTAGATTAGGGTATAATCCTTTCAGTGTTTTAAAAAGATCCACATAGTAGGCCAATCCCAAATCGGGGTGGTGGCCGCCCTGCAGCAGCAGTTGGTCGCCGCCATACTTAAAGGTCTCTTCTATTTTCTTCTTATAAGTTTCTATGTCTGTTATATATGCTTCAGCGTGCCCCGGTATGCGGTAGAAATTGCAAAACTTACAGTTTGCCACGCATACATTGGTAGTATTCACATTGCGGTCTATTTGCCAAGTCACCTTACCATGCGGCACCTGTATTTTGCGTAGCTCATTGGCTATGTACATCAATTCGCTCAATGGCGCATGTTCAAATAAGAAAACACCCTCTTCGGCACTCAAAAACTCAAAATTCGAAGCCCGCTTATATAACGCTGATAATTGCATCAAAACAACTTTAGGGTGTAAAATTACTGAATAATTGCGAGGGCTAATTATTGCGGTATAGGAAGCGGTTATTATTGGTCAATGAATTTCTTGTATAAAATTTTCTATATTGTTGGCAGATAAAAACTCCGGTAGTTATGAACAATAATATTTATGTACCTAAAAAATCAAAATCTATTTATTTATTAGGTTTGTTATGTTTGTGGCCTACAATAGGAGGTTTTGTAGGTCTTGGATTACTGCTTTATGCTATTTTCTACTCTAAAGATAAGTGGTTGGCCTTTATTGGCATATTTGGTATTGTTTTTACGATAGCTCTTTATTTCTATTTTTATTTTTGTTTTATTGGCAAGTCATCTACCAGTGTTAAAGGACTTGAACAGGCATCGCGAGTTCATTTAAATATGCTCGTAAAAAACATTGAATACTATAAGTTGCAGTATGGACAATATCCAGATAACTTACAGCAACTTAAAAAAGTTGATCCTACGGCCATGGTCAACGATATAATTCCATTCGCAGGTTTTAATAAACTTGGGAAATATTATAACTATGAAAGGGTTGGAAATAAATATCTGTTGTTTTCATCTGGGCAAGATGGTATTCCTAATACAGGAGATGACCTATACCCGCAGATTCAGATTTCGGACAGCAGCAAAATAGGCTGGGTCAGGTCGAAATAAAAAAAGATAGTAAATTGATTCTATTGGCAAATCTTAACTTTTTGAATTTGCAACTTACTTTTAGATTTTGACTTTTAACCTTTGACTTTGCAAGATTATAAGACAACCATCATCACTTCCATCCGGGAGGAAACTCCCGGTGTAAAAACCTTTACCATCATTTATGAGGATGGCAGTAATATCCCATACACTGCCGGCCAGTTCATCACCTTTGTGTTCACCCATCATGGCAAAGAAGAGCGCCGCTCGTTTTCCATATCCTCCTGTGCTGTTCTGCAAGAACCTTTATCATTTACTGTAAAGCGCATAGACAATGGCGCTTATTCCCGCCTGCTCACAGACCGCGCTGTTGTGGGTGATAAATTATATACCACAGGCGCATCCGGGCTTTTTACCTTACCACAAAATATAGCCATATACAAGCAGGTATTTTTCTTTGCAGCAGGTATAGGTATCACCCCCATACTTTCACTGATAAAAACATTACTGCACACCCAACCCGATAAAAAAGTAACACTCATCTACAGCAACCGCTCACAGGAAGATGTGGTCTTCTACAACGAATTGCAGGCACTGACAGAAAAGTTCCCCGATAATTTAAAACTCGAATTTCTTTACAGCACTTCTTTCGATCTCTCAAGAGCACGGCTGAGCAAAGCATTGGTACCCGTATTACTTCAGGAGTATGCTCTTGTACCAAAAAACGAAATACTCTTTTACATCTGCGGCCCATTCCCATACATGCGCATGGTAATATGGTCGCTCGAAGAGCAAGGCATACATGACGACCAGATCAGGAAAGAAAATTTCAATACTAACGACCGCCTGGTAAGAAAAATAGAATCACCCGATAAGGCCACACATACCGCCACCATAAAATATAATGGCCGGGAATACTCTTTCCCCATCACCTACCCCGATACCATTTTACAGGCGGCAAAAAAGATAGGATTGGTGTTGCCATATAGTTGCGAGGTGGGCCGCTGCGGCAGTTGTGCCGCCATCTGCACAAAAGGTAAAGTATGGCTTTCTTACAACGAAGTCCTCATGGATAAAGACCTCGAGCACGGCAGCATCCTCACCTGCGTTGGCCATCCCGTATATGGAGATGTAACCATAGAGATCTAATACTGCACTACATCCTTCTTACTCATATCTACTACTTTCCATTTATCCCCCACATTATAAAGCAGTAAATAATTACTTACCGGCTTCTTCAGCGTTAGATCGTATTCATGCCCAACGTCCATTATATACGCCCAGTAATCCTCATTTTCATATTTCACCGCACCTTGCCCGTTATACCACCACCACGTCCCGAATTGATTCAGTGTAACGCGCACCTTATTATCGCTAAGCACTGTTACATGAGCGCCATCATTGGGGGTAAGCATATTATATCCCATCCCGTCAAATACCGTCTGCCTTATCAGGTCATCCGGCATCAGCATATCGTGCATCAGTTTATACTCGCTGTTTTCACATGCGTATATCATCGGCACCCCATGCATTGTTTCCGGTACATTAAGCAAAATGATTTTTTTGTCGCCGTCGGTCGGTAAGTTATGCACCAACCCATATAGTACATGATGCGATTGGCCCCAATACCTGTTCACCAATATTCCAAACCAAAGATTCGGTACTGCATACAACGTAAATACACCTATACGGATAAAATTACTTCCTATAAATGACAGCAACACTGCCACCAGCATATAAAAAAAAGCTCCGGTGCAGAATACATACCGGTCGCATGTTACCTGCATCGCTCCATTGAAACCCACTCTGATCATCAACACCGTATTCATCAGCATCCACACAAATAAAAGGCTCGCAACCCGCCCTTTCCCACTCATCCGCCCGAAACGAACCGCTATGTTGATCGACGCCAGTAATATCAGCCCCCAGAAAACACAGATGCAACCTACGTTGTCACAAAAATGATACATCTGGTCTTTTACAGGTTCCGGGAAAAACCTCCCCATAAAGATCAAATGAAAAAAATACCGTATCGGCTTTCCAAAATCTTCGATCTTCAGCGCGAAAGAATTTTTGTCCGTAAGATGGGCCGCCCATGTGCCATAAACAACCCGGAACACTACAAGATTGGCTGCAAATAATACCAGCTCAGGTATAAAGAACCACAGCAATATTTTATTGAATACTTTTTTATCAAAACCCGCTTGATACCCGTAAAACAAACCCAGCACCAAAACCAGCCATGGAGTAATATAGAATACCTCAAGAGAGTAGGTTGATAAAAAATAAACGATCACTGCCCATACAATGTATTTTTTATTCTGAGTATGCACATACTGCTGCACCCATATCAATATCAAAAGTATCATTATCTGCCCCTGTAAATAATGGTAACAGGCTTTCCAGATCGTAACCTCTGAAATATAGGGAGATATACAAAACAATAGTACCCCGCCCAATGATATTATATGGTTATTATTCACGTTCATATCCCGCAACAGTCGGCCTGTGAGCGTATATATAAGAAAGGCATTAACGGCCTGTAGCGTGATAAATAATAAATGCCACAACCAGGCATGCGTACCCAGTATTAAATAGAACAGATAGGTTATTAATTCTCCAAACTGGTATAAACTATGAATATCTGTGTGGGAACGGCTCACCCAGCTACTAAAGGTGTCAAATTTGATACTGTTGAGCCAGTATAGAAAATCAGTTACAAAACCCGCTCTCGCTGCAGGCAGATAAAGTAAAAATAATAAAACCCATAACCCACAGAATACTAAAATCGGCGATGGCCCTTTTTTTGCAACGATAGAGGGGTTATATGTTTCAGAATGTTTCAAATAATGAAAAAATTTAAAACAAATGTAACTACGATGCTGTAAATATTATAACCCGCATTCAATAAATTCAGGGAATTGTTATTATAAATGCAGCATCATTGCAGCCACACTAAAATAAATGATAAGCCCGGTTACATCCACAAGCGTAGCTACAAACGGCGCCGATGCACTCGCTGGGTCCAGTTTTAGTTTCTTCAGTAATATCGGTATCATCGATCCGCTAAGCGTACCCCACATCACAATTCCTACCAGCGAGAACGAAACAGTCAGCCCCACAAGTATCCAGTTGAAATGCTCACCATAATTATAAAAACCCAACTGTTGCCATATCGCTATACGTATAAAACCTATCGTACCCAATATCGCCCCCAGCGTCAGCCCCGAAAACAGCTCCCGCCGCATCACATACCACCAGTCGCGCGGTGATAATTCTTTCAGCGCCATCGCACGTATGATCAGTGTTGCCGCCTGCGATCCGCTGTTACCGCCGCTACTCATAATTAGGGGCACAAACATCGCCAGCACCAGCGCCTTATCCAGCTCCGTCTGAAAATGCTGCATCGCCGTAGCCGTCAGCATCTCACTCAGAAACAGGATGATCAGCCACCCCGCCCGCTTTTGTATCATCGTCGCAAAACCCGTCTTCACATACGGCAGGTCCAGCGATTCCAGACCACCAAACTGCTGCATATCCTTCGTGTCTTTTTCCTCCGCCTCATCTATCACATCATCTATCGTCACCACCCCCATCACCACATTGTTGCTGTTCGTTACCGGCAGCGCCACACGGTCATATTCTTTAAACTTTTGTATCGCGTCCTCTATACTGTCCTGTATGTCCAGCTTCACATAAAAGCCGTCCATTATATCCTCTATCGTCTTGCTGTGCTCATTAAGCACCAGCCGCCTTATCGGTATATCATCCACAAGCTTACCATGACTGTCCACCACAAATATCACATTCGCAGCAGGCGTATCTGTATAGAAGCGGCGCAGGTGCTCTATCGCTTGCCCTATCGTCCACTCTTTTCTTACTGTGGTAAAATTCGTATTTATCAGCCGCGCCACACTCTGCTCCGGGTAGCCCAGCAAGTCATAGGTCGCCAGCCGGTTCTTGTCATTGAGCAGGTTCAGAAACTCCGTTACCTGCACCCCGTCCAGCGTATCAAAAAACGCTATCCGGTCATTCGACTCCAGATTATTAAGAATATTCGATACCTGTGCCCGTGGCAATTCCTCTATCACCCCTATCTGCAGCACATGATCCAGGAATGAGAATATCTGTACCTGTATTTTTTCCGGTAACGAAAGAAAAGTATTTATGGCATGGTCTGTCGGCAGCGTAGCCAATAGCTTCGCTACCTCAGCCGGATAGTCTTCATCCTTGCTGTGATGCAGCAACTCGCTGAGGTCGCCTTCCAGAATTTTCTCCTTTAGATCCTGAACCAGCATTGCCATCCATGTTTATGAGATTTGGAATTTACTTTTTGAAAAGCATGCAAAATTAACCATATTTCCTTTCAAAAAGGCATTTAATTTTATTGTTTTCTGCCTTTTAGAGTTAAATATCTATTAATTACATCGGTACCCTACGAACCCCCTCCTGTTTTTAGGAGGGAGCAGGGGGTGGTTAACTTCTCAGCAAGCCCAATTAATAATGTCTTGGTGAGCCCCGCCGAACCATGACCAGCTG
>CAIRZD010000168.1 GCA_903882965.1 uncultured Bacteroidota bacterium | reverse complement strand
GTAGACCAGTTTGAAGAGTTATTCAGGTTTAGCCGGTATGAAAAAGATTCCGGTGAGGGTAAACGTGATTCTGTAGCTTTCATAAACCTGTTATTACAAGCCGCAGCGCAAAAAGACGTGCCAATTTATGTGGTATTTACGATGCGCAGTGATTTTCTTGGTGACTGTACAGAATTCAGAGGTTTACCGGAGGCAATAAATGAAGGACAGTACCTGGTGCCGAGAATGACGCGAGAGGAAAGAAGGGAGGCAATAACAGGACCAATAGCCGTAGGCGGGGCAACAATCACGCCTGCATTGCTCAACAGGGTGCTAAATGATGTTGGTGACAACCCGGACCAGCTTCCTATCTTGCAACATGCTCTTATGCGGACGTGGGACGCATGGAAAAAGAAAAAGCATACAGAACTGCCGTTAGATATAGAAGATTATGAAAGTATAGGCACCATAACAGAGGCGCTTTCACAACATGCAGAAGAAGCTTATACAGATCTGTCTTCCGATAAAGAGCGCCAAATTTGCGAAAAAATATTTAAAGAACTCACTGATAAAGGAGGGCTGGCGCATGGCGTAAGGAGGCCGAGGCTGCTTTCTGAATTGAGTGCAGCAGCCGGCGTTTCAACTGAAGAAGTGATTAAAGTGATTGAGATTTTCAGGAGGCCGGGAAGAGGATTTCTTGTTCCGGCTGCTCCTGCCGTACTTACCGGAAATTCAATTATTGATATTTCGCATGAGAGCCTAATGCGCGTATGGAAAAGGCTGATAACCTGGTTGGAGGAAGAGGAAGAGTCGGCCCAGGTATATTTGCACTTATGTGAAGCGGTGAATTTATATGAGACTGGTAAGGGAGGCTTATGGCGTGATCCTGAATTGCAAATAGCCTTAAAGTGGAAGGCTGAGCAAAATACCAATGCCGCATGGGCTTCACGGTATAATCCGTATTATGATAAGGTGATCCTTTTTCTGGAACATAGCCGGCAACAACGTGACTTGGAGATAAGGCATAAAGAGGAATTACAAAAACAGCGACTGCGAATAACGAGAAGGGTTACAATTATAGTTTCCATAATAGCATTGTTGGCGTTCTTGCTTGCTATCTATTCTTTTCAGCAAAAAAGTGAGGCTAATAAAGCGCAGAAAATAGCCGAGAATAAAAGGAAGGAAGCTCTTGCAGAAAAAAAACGTGCGGATGAAAACAAGGAGGAAGCGCTAAAAGAAAAATCAATAGCTGAAGTGGCAAAGGATAGCGCGGTAAAGAGCGAAACGTTTGCAATATTGCAGGAAAAATTAGCTGAAGAACAAAAAGCTCTTGCTTTAGAACAGAAAGGGATCGCTGATAGAAAGACCATAGAAGCGATCAAATTGAAAATTAAGGCTGATTCGTCTGCGCTTGAGGCTCAAAGAAATGAGATGAAGGCGGAAGCAAATGCACAATTGGCAAGAGAAAATGCAGAAAGAGCGGAACGGGAAAAAGATACTGCATCAAGCCTCAAGGATCTTGCAGAGTCTAAAAATATGGCATACCAGGCCATTATGCTACTTAATGAGGGCAAGGCAGAACAGAGCAGGAAAAATGCTTTGAAGGCTTATGAACTAAATAAGAACAACAGAGGGCCTTCCCAGAATAATGATATTTATACTGCTCTCCATTTGAACTGGATAAGAACAGTAAAGAATACAGCTACGTTTCATAACGCTCCTGTGCACTCGATTACTAGTGTTCCTAATTCAAATTATCTATATTCGGCTGATGAGAGTGGTGTTATTATTGCCGCTCATTTTGATCATGGTGTACTTACCCAGCAATCTTCGGTTAACCTGAAAGCGGAAATCAGAAGTATCGCAGTATCACCTGATGGGAAAAACCTGCTTGTAGTATTGGCAAATTATGCAGCCCTTTATAAAATAGAAAATGATATGTCGCTTACGTTATCCAAGAAGGTTAATTTCCAAGGTATAGGAAAACATGCTTCTTTCCTTGACAATAATAATTTCCTTGTATTGAGCAGCGAGGGTGTGACAAGATTTGAATCCAGTAATAAATTACTGGATATAGGAGATTTTGTAAAACTGGATAATTGTACCGCATTAGTTGTAGGCAAAAGCGGCAGTATTTTTATAGGAGCGGGAGCATACATTTGGGAATATTTTAACTGGGATCTGATGAAACAACCGCTTAAGCCGTTATATCATCTTAAGTCTAACATCACAAGTATGACACTCGACAATTCACGTAGCTATATTGCTGCGGGTACATATGATGGCTCGGTATGGTTAAAGAACCTTACCGGTGACCACGAGCCTGTCTCTTTTGCATTACAGCGATCTTCAGTAAATGATCTCAAGTTTAGTCATGATGCTGATGGGAATATGCAATTAGCATCTGCAAGCAGTGATAAGACGATAAAGTTGATAAACGTAAATTCTGCGCTAGGTAATAACAGCGAAGATATAATTACACTTTTGGGGCATAGTAGTTGGGTGTATACGCTTTTCTATACACCTGATGGTAAATATTTATTTTCCGGAAGCGAGGACCGGAGTATTATTGGCTGGCACACTACCATGTCAGGGATTTATCACACATTGAATAAGGATAAAAAATAGCAAAATGAAAAAGATCTTATATAGCTCGATTTTAATTATCCTCATGTCATTATCCTATACGCAGGTTATTGCCCAGGATAGTATGCAAAATATGGCACAGCATGAATGTGGCAACAGGGAGATCGAATATGCCGGTAATCAATATGATATTGGTAAGTTTATTGAGTGTATCCAGGGCTTGAATTATTGCATCGCCCAAAAAGGCTTTGATTATAGTGAGATGATACAGGCTTACCGTATCAGTGCAATGTGTTACTTAGCGATGGATTCTATCACTGAGGCAGATAAATGTATTGAAAGGCTGCTTTCTATTGACGAGGCTTTTGAACTTGATGTGCGCGACCCTCAGCGTTTTCGGTTACAGGTTACCTATATACGCACACAACTTAGAGCCAATCTTACGTCTTCTGTATCAAAGAAAGTGGAAAATATAGACATGGCTCCTGCCACCATTCAAATCATTACTGCAAAAGATATACAGGATAGGGGGTATACTGATCTCGAATCGATCTTTAATGATTTGCCCGGGTTTGATATCAGCCGCACTTTCGGAATCAGTTATTCTGTATTATATCAAAGAGGGTATAGATCGCCTGCGTTGACGGAAAGAACAATGATAATGATAGATGGTATAGAAGATAACGACTTATGGACCAATGCCGCTTTCATCACGAAACAATATCCGATATCAAGCGTAAAGAGGGTAGAGGTGATCTATGGGCCTGCGTCTACTATATATGGTGCGAATGCTTTTTGCGGCGTGATCAATATAGTAACCAAAGATGAAGAAGACCTTTTTGGTAATGGAGGGGCTTCTAAATCAACAGAGAAACAGAAGAACTTTGCATTGAACCTGCAAACAGGGGTAGAATCTTATAATACCAAGTATGTGGATGGCACAGCATCAGTAAGGAATAAGAATGTAATGTTTTCGGTTACCGGCCGGGTTTATTATTCTGATGGAGTTAACCTGACATCTGATCCATATTGGGATGGCGTGCCAACATATTCTAACGCTGCTTACACGAGTAAAATGACCATGAAGTATAATGCAGATAGTGTTAGCAGGTATGTTGGTAAATACTTTCAGGTAAATGCGGATTCATCTAAGATAGTCCCTACTGCTGCAGGTATAGCAAGGGCCGATTCGCTGGATAAAGCCTATTACAAATCGGCATTAAAAAACGCTGCAGTATTTAACAATGGCATCAAGGATATGTATTTTGCTGCTAAGCTGTCAGTGGGTAGCTTTAAATTCGGGTTTCAATACTGGAATAAAAATGAGGGGTCTATAGGAGATTATGTTGATAATTATTCATCCCTAAACAGCGCATATACAAACTGGCAGGTAAGAGAATATTTTATTTACGCACGCTATGATAAAAAGGTATCAGAACATTTAAATTTATCCAATCTTACTTATTACAGATACTGTGATTTTGGTGATAATTCAAGAGGAACGAACTATGCGGCATTTGGCACCGGTGGTGTAAATGATTACGCATTTATTACAGGGAATACAATGCCCCACTTCAATACAACAAACTATTATGAGGCATCTAATGAATTGAGAACTGAGTTAAAAGGAAACTATATTATCAATACTCAGTTTGATATACTTGCGGGTGCGGAGTTTACTACAGGGATATTACAGGCTAATTACATTACATCTGCTATTTCTCCTGCAGTAGTGAATGGTACAGTAGTATCTTCCCCGGGAGGAAACGATCTTACAGAGTATACCATGAGCGGTTATGTAACAGGGAGTTACAAAGATATACGTGATAAAATAAATGTGGATCTCGCAGGGCGTGTGGATAATAACCAGTTCCGGGAATCGAAAGGTTATGGCACTGTCTTTAATCCCAGGGTAGACGTGGTGTACTACCCGGGTAGGTTTATATTTAAAGCAATTTATGCAGAAGCGTTTCTTGATGCGTCAGATCAAAACAAGTTCGGAACGGCATCTTCACGTTTACTAAACAATCCCGGTCTTGCGCCGGAAAGAGTAAAGAATTTTGAATTGTCTGCACGATATAAATTCGGTAAAGAGAAAAAGAACTATGTGGAAGCGGTTGCTTACAGGGCTGATTATTCACATTCGCTTGCTTTAGTACAGGTAACAGTTGCTACTACTGTTGCTGCATCTGGCACTACGCTTCAATACCAGGATATTGGCAAGAGCCTTGTGTATGGCTCGCAAATAGCTTCTGAAATATTCGTTACAAAAAATATTTCTTTGTATGGCAATGTTACCATAACCGATCCGAATAGTATACTGACAAAAGCCAAAGGCGGAGATTCAAGTACTGTGCGTACTGGTGATATTGCTCCATATTCAGCAAATGCAGGTATAAATATTGCTTTCTTCCAACAAAAACTTAATGTCAATGTGCGGGTGAATATCGTTGGTGAGAAACCTACTGGCGCCGGTACTTCTGAGGCAAGTAATCCCTACACCAGTATCCCGGCCTATCAATTGCTGAATGCTACAGTAGGATATAAGATAGTGAAGGGCATATTAGTGCAGATAGGTAGCACCAATATATTGAATACCCCTTATTATTCGCCGGGTGTACGTGCTGCTGACGGCAGCACGTATGCACCAAGGGTAATACAAGCAGCACGGAGTTATATGGCAAGAGTAATCTTTGATCTAAAAAAATAGTATGGCATTTTCGCGAGTACTCCGCTATGCTAAACTTAGCGAGGCTGAGGAGGTTGATTTTAAAATATTGTTTATCCAGTCCCTATTATCAGGGTTTGGGGCATCATTCTTTTTTGTTGTAGTTAATACCTTTTTCTTAAAAAAAACAAGTATTGCAAGCCTTCCACCCGGCTATATATTGTCCGGGATTTTCGGCTTTTTCTTAATCGCCGTATATAAAAAATGGCAAAAGAAATTTGGAGTCATATCTGCATATTCCATCGGGTATGTTATGTATTGCATAGTAGGTATATTACTTTTCATTGGCCAAAAATTATGCCCGGATACTTCGTTGCTTACTACTGTTATTGCTTATGTTGGTTTTGTTGTTGTTCTTCCTTTCGGATCTATGCAGGTACTGGGATTTTCTACCGTTTGCCTGCGTGTATTTAATATATCGCAAAGCAAACGCCTGTTGGCGCTTATAGGTACAGGGGAGGTAATAGCATCAATCGTTGCATATCTTATCATCCCTTTTCTTACCAGGTGGATGGGAGGAGCTGCACCGTTGCTGATATTATCGGCAGCTGCAAATATTATGGCTATTATACCATTACGACGTGTATATAGAAACAATAAAGAAAAGCTGGATGCAATAGCATTTAAGCCTAACCAAGCTAAAATGAATGTAGCGTTTTTCCGTAATGACAAATTCTTTATGCTTATAGCGATAGTTACAATATTTTCAGTTTCAGCTGTTTATTTTGCAGACTATGCTTACTTGCTTTCTGTAAGATATATACATAACGAAAGTGGTTATGAGATCGCGTCGATTGTAGCAATTATTTTCAGTCTTATCAAGTCCGGTGAACTTGTGTTTTCTCTACTCTCAGGGAAAATACTTAATAGTTATGGAATGAAAACAGCACTTATTGTTTTGCCTGTGTTGCTGGCTTTCTCATCATTAATGGGGTCTGTTTTCGGCATTGTGTTCTTTGAGATACCTTTCTTTGTAGTTTGCTTCCTGCTGTTCAATAAGTGGTCAGAGCGGGCAGTAAGAAAAGGGGTGACAATTCCCGCAATGAAAGTTCTATACCAGGTAGTAGAACCGGATAACCGGGCAAGATTACAAACGGCTATAGAAGGAACACTGAGCCAATATGCCACAATAGCTGCAGGCCTTTTCCTGTTTGCCTTTTCATTGATATTCAAGAATAGAGATATTTTGTTCTTTTTGCGTTCTATATCTTTTGTTTACCTCGTAGTATTTGCAGGGTGGGGGTGGTTTATGTATCGGTTATTTGGCACTTATAAGGATAAAATACATGATTTCATAAAGAACATAGATCATAACAAAAATAGTGCGGTTGTAACGGATATCGGGGAGGTTGTAGATATTGAAAAGGACACTGCTGTAACAGAAACATATGGTAGTGTTGTAACAAATGCCATGGATTATGCAGATAAGCTAAATGCAATTATCCCTGAAGAATATATTGCGTTCTATAACCCGCAGTTGAAAAGTATATTCACTGGTAAAGATTCATCATTACACCAGATGAAAAGAACTTATTACAATAATGAGAATTTTTTCAGCAGGTTGCTAATAATCTGGTATATGAGGAACCACAACTATTCTGAGAAAATAAATTTCATAAAAGAGTATTATGACATATCTGCTTTATTGCTGAAGCTTGAAATGCTGGCAATGCTTAACAGTAATGATAATAAGGTACAGGCAGAAGATGTTTTTTTCTTCACCAATCTTTGTAAGGATACCTCTGGTGAAATTATGTGGACAGAGTCTGCGATAAATGACCTGGCTGGGAATATTCAGCCGGCTTTGAAAGATGCGTTATATAACCAGGTAAGCATACTGCATAATGTTCTATTTGAATTGCTGAAAGTGTTGTATGATAAGACTTCTATTGTCTCTGTGCAGGGTATTATCAACAGTAAAGACAGGTCGCTTGAAAACCGCCTTTTCGCAGTAGAATTGTTAGATAATGTGCTTGAGCCTGAAATGAAAAAAATAATTGTACCGCTATTTGAAGATGTTTCTTTTGCAACAAAGAAAGAAAAACTACAGAAGATATTGTTGATCTATCATTTGCCGGTAGAAGCCAGGTTAAAGGAAATATTGATGACAAATTTCATGATAGTGAGCCCATATATTAAACAACTTGCATTGCAGGAATATTATTCACTTACAGGTGATGCTTCTATACTTGCTGCATTTGCCGCGAGTAACTTGGAAAACCTTAACGCTACTGCGCGGATGCTTATGGATGATCTTAATGAACACACATTTGCTTCTAAAACAAACGCCGTAGAGAAAATGAAGCTTTCTTCGCTTATTGATCCGTCCAGTCTCAGTTATTTCATCAATTGGGGGTTATTTACCAATGCTAAAAAGAAGCCTGGCGTAGTGCAAAATGAGTATACTGATAAACACACATACCAATTCAACGACAAGTTCATTTCATCAATGAATGACAATGGGAGTAAGTTATTGTTAGACACTTTTGGATTATCCCTGATGTTTAAAATAAACAAACAATAATACGGTTATGGAACTTTCGTATAAGGTAATATCTTCCCCAGGCGACCATGATAAAGATATTATTGATTTTTTGAGAGAAAATGACGACGATTTTTATCCCCCGATCGCTGCCCGTAAAGATCTGACATTATTTGTTCAGAATGTATATGATGAGGATGGTAAATATTTTGTATGCTACGCGGAGAATGGGGTTATTGTTGCCTTGACAACATTATTGACTAATCACCCACAGTTTTTATATTACTATCAATATATTGCAGTTGATAAAAATTTCAGAGGTAAAGGCATAGGGTCAATATTATATGACAAAGTTACTGAGCAATGTTATAAGGATGGCACACTGAGAGCAATTGTGAAAACCTGGTCACTGAATTTAAGGTCGCAGTCAATGTTTAGAAAGCATGGTTTCATCCATTCAGAGACGATAGAGGATGATCGCAGTAAAGGCATTCATAGCTTATTTTTTATCAAATCTTTTTCTGGAATTAAATTTGAACATCCATTAAAAAACCTTTGTATCGTAGGTGCCGGATTTGGGCTAATAAATTTTTCAAGATTACTTTTTGAAATAACAAGAGAAGGTGAACCATTGTCTTTTGTCACTGTTAATGACCCTGATTATGGTGGCCATTTAATACAAAAGCTCTCAGCTAATGAAATGCAGCTATCGCATATGATTTTTACAGACTTATTACAATATACACTTCCGGAAAATATTAATGCAGGTATAAATATAGAAGTGCCTGATCTATTAGGTATAACTAAAGCCCTGCTTGCTAAAAGCCCTAAAAAATGGATGCTTGTTGGAAAGAATGCAGCAAAACTTGTGGATGTTATTAATGCAGATAATGTTGCAATACCCGGCAAGGATAGTATTAATAGGATTGATGAGATCATAAATGATATGGAAAGGGGAAATACAAAGCCTGCTTATCACAAAGAAGATCTTACGGAAATAGTGATTGCGCACGGTTGTAATGGACTACTTCTTGGTAGCGTGGAATTGCATACAATGTTTGGCTTTGACAGAAGCTATAAAGGGGTTGAAATATTTGATGTTTTTTTGGAAATAGCAATCATTATTCAGAATGCCAGGATGCTTAGTAAATAATATGACATGGAACCAATGATATCACTTAATGATATTGAAGAAGTATATGGGAAAATATCCGGGTATATTAACCCCACAACTATGCAAAATTTCCCTGCTGTGGATGCTATAGTTGGTAATGGAATTAAGATATATTTCAAACCGGAAATATTACAACCAACAAAGTCTTTCAAAGTAAGAAATGCATTTGGTGGCCTGGTAGTATTATCAACGGATGAAAAAAGGAAAGGTGTTATAGCAGCTTCTACAGGTAATCTTGGGCAGGGCTTGGCTTATGCAGGGAGTATTTTAGGTATACCGGTTACAATATGTGTAAAGAAAAACAATAACCCTAAAAAGAATGAGGCGATACGAGGGTGGGGGGCAAAGCTGGTAGAATATGGGGATACGTACAATGAGGCTCATGAAAATGCAATCCGTATATCAGAAGAGACTGAATTACCTTATTTCAGCACATCCAAGCGTCTATATGCTTTTGCAGGTGCTGCTACAATTGGGTTTGAGATATTTAAAGAAGGAATTAAAATCGATCGTGTTGTGCATTCTATTGGTTCGGGAACGCACGCGGCCGGTACTTCTATTTCTGCCAGATACCTTTCTCCGGGCACTAAAATTATGGGGGTACAAGCTGTAAATGCATCAACGATACATGACTATTGGCACAACAAGACAACCATAACACCTGTAACAGAAACAATAGCAGACGCAATATCACTAGGCCGTGATTTTTATGCTTATTCTGTTAAATTGTTGCGCGATCATCTTCATCAGTTCACCACTGTTACAGAAGATGAGATCATCAACGCTATCAAAATAATATATAATACAACAGGTTATATTGTAGAGCCTGCAGGAGCTGTAGGTTTTGCAGGTATTCTGGCCAATCGTGAACAATTCAGCAATGAAAGTATTGCTGTGATATTGTCTGGGGGTAATTTGAGCGATACTCTAAAATACCTTGTCGAGTAAATTCTGCAACTAACACATACGCTAAACTATATTTTGCCTTATAGCTTTTACAACAGCTTCTGAACTACTGTTAACGTGTAGTTTTTTATAGATGCTTTTGATGTGTGTTTTTACTGTCTCTACAGAAAGGCTCATAGCTTCACTTATCATCTTATAGCTCTTGCCGTCTATCATGTGTTGCAATATTTCTTTTTCTTTTGCAGTAATGTTATAATCGTGTATTGTAAATGAATTGTTATTTAAAAAGAAATTTACAACACGATTTGCAACAGAAGGAGAAAGCGACGTGCCTCCATTGCATACATCCTTTAAGCCCTGTATGATTTGGCTTGGGGAAGAGGTCTTCAACATATACCCCGATCCCCCGGCGCATAGCGACTGAAATATTTTATCATTATCATCGAATACAGTTAAGATGAGTATTTGTATATCTGAGTGATGATGCTTTATTAACCAGGTTGCTTCTATGCCATTCACTCCGGGTATTTCAATGTCCATTATTACTATGTCTGGCTTGTTCTGTTCAATATTCGCAAGCAATTTCCGTGTGTTAGGAAACGTGTTTACACATATGAAATCATCAGACGAGTTTATTAGAAAATAAAGTGAATCACGTAGGTGTGCATTGTCATCAAATACTACAACTCTTTTCTTTTCGTTTACCTGTTCCATATTTAGCATTTAAGTTTTTAAATTGTTATAATGGGATCACAATAGAGATTTTTGTCCCTTTACCTTGTATTGAAGTTAAGCTAAAATTTCCACCAACGCTTTCAGCTCTTGTTTGCATATTTTCAAGGCCGTTGCCATCACTGTAGTGCTGGGTATCAAACCCACTCCCATTATCAGTAATATTCAGGTGCAATTTTTTTTGCGATGAGTGTATATCAATTACAATGTTTTTTGCATTCGCATGTTTCAGTATATTATTAATAGCTTCTTTTATAATAAGGAATACGTTTCTCCGTATGTCCATCTGGAATTTTATGCCGGCAACTTCACTGCCAATATTTAGATTTATAGTTATTTTGAGCAACTGGTTTATCTGCATTATGTAATTGCTGATCTTTTCGTTGAGATTTTTCCCATCATCATATTTTGGGTTTGTTGCCCACACTATGTCACTGATGCGCTCTATCATTTCAGCAGCATTACTGTTTATCTTATTAATGATCTCATCCTTACCGTTTTTCTCAACTGAGGCCATTTTGCCAAGCATTAATATACTGCTTAATGAACTGCCTACCTCATCGTGCAGGTCGCTTGCTATCTGGTTGCGCATTTGTAGCTGCTTAAAGCGTTGTTTTATATTGTTTCTGTTTAACAATACTAACGTGAGTAATACAGAAAGTGCAATTAGAATGAACGAGAATATTTCAATGATGCGAGTCTTTGAAAGTTTACGTTCGGCCAACTCACTGCGTGCATTTAGTAATGCAATGGTTGTGTCTTTTTTATTTGCTTCATACTTAACAAGCATATCAGCTATTGCCTGGTTTTTTTCCTGCTTGTTTAGTGTGTCATAATAGATGTTTGCTTTTAAAATACTGAGATACGCCTTTTTATAATCGCGTATACTGTCATACAATATGCTCAGTAGTTTATAGTTGAAATATTCATCAGAAAAATCTTTAGTTGAATCGAAAATTGGCAATGATTCTTTTAGGTTCTTTTCGGCTGATGCGTATTGTTTTTTTCTAATGAAAATTTGCGCGATAGACATCTTTTCAATTGCAGCATCGTGTATATTATTTAGCTGAATATTCATGCTATAAGCATGTTGATAATAAGATAAAGATGAATCGAGGCAGGGGTAGGGTTGTGCGTCGCTTAAATAAAAATATAATGTACCCATGCTTTCATTAACCATTGCTATACCCGTTAAATCATTTACACTCTCGTAGACGTCAATAGCATGATGATAGAGCGTTTTTGCAGTATCATACGATTTCAATGTGAGGTAAAGATTAGCCTGGCATGCTATTACATCTCCAAAATCTTTTTTATTTTTTGATGTAGCAGCTATTTTTGCAGATATATCAAGATGTAATTTTGATTTTTCATAGGATTCTTCCCTCATATAAATAACGCCCATCATTTTTTCAGCAAGCATTATAGCTATTGAATCCTTATTTGCATCAGCTAATTTCATTGACATTGTAATATAGCGTATCGAATTAGGGTAATCTGATATGCTTTCGTATACACTACTCATATGTAATAGCATACGGGACTCCATTTCTGTTTTACGGAGATCATGAAACATTGTACTAGCAGACGCTGTATACCACAAAGTAGAATCTATATTTCCTAATTTGAAATACGCCCATCCGATATTGCCAAAAGCTAATGCATATTCATACGAGCTTTTGGCAGCAATGGCCATATTCAGTGTCTTCCTTGATAATAGCAGGCTACTGTCAGGATTACTGTTACAAATTGAATTTGCATATTTCGCAAGAACGTCTGTTTTCTTTTCTAATACGGTGTCAATAGTCAGATTTTGAAAAAGCAACTTGTTTTCCTGTGCATAATCAGAACAATGGCACAAAATGCAAACGAAACCCATCATTATTTTTTTCAAATGACTTGATTGAAATATCATTGGTTACGTTCTTTTTTCTATAAAGAATGCATATTTACTGATGTATTTCTATACCGAATATAGGTGATAACATTTATTGCTATTTTTTTTGCAGCATTTTTTTGCAGCATTTTTTTTTATAATGTTCCATTATTCTCGCCATCTACCAATTCATTATATAGTTGTACTTGGAACGGTTTATGTAAGTTATATTATCCATATTTTAAGATATAGATGCTTGCCAGAGTATAGTTTAATGGCTTTTATACTTATTAAGTGATTCCATTTTTAGCAAAATAATTCATGTTTTTATTTTACATTCATCTTTTTGTATTAATTATTTATGTAAGACAATCACATCATTTCTTATGCTATAAATGCATTTTTTTTATTTTCTATGATGATATTATTG
>CAIRZD010000167.1 GCA_903882965.1 uncultured Bacteroidota bacterium | reverse complement strand
GGCTATTTTCTTTAAAACTCACTTGTAATACATCAATAAGAAATAAAAAAACATCTCTGGTTAACAATTCTTATACTTCCAGTTCCTGCTCTTACCCTCTGCCATCCATTCCAAAGCCTGTTCTATCCGCTTAGTGCGCGTCACATCTGTCTTGGCTTCTTCAAACCATTCCACATATTCCTTCTTGTGAGAGTAAGGAAATTCATTAAATACTTTTTCGGATTTTTTATTTTTCTTCAGCGCTTTGATAAAATAATCAGGCACTACAAGCGCTTGTTTTTCTTTTTCTGTGGGCTTGGCTCTTGCAGGCAGTTTTACACCATCCTCATTCAGTTTCATTGCTGCCTTAATATACTTTTTAAGTATCGCATCCTTAGGCAGGTCATTAAGGCTATATATCTTACCCAAATGACCCATTCCATCTTTATCCCCCAAAGAAAAAAGGCGATCCGTATCATTGATCAGCGACGCCTTCCAAAACCCAAATGAACAGTGCTCTTTAAATGCCGCCATACTACACAACATTCCATCTTTATACAGAAAACATGGAAAGCTCCACTTCCAGGTCTCTTCCATATCAGGGCAGGTGGCATGTATCAGCTCTCGCAAATGAGTAAGTATTGGCTGCGCAAAATCTGCGGCCTTGGCAATATAGGCGTCAACCCGTGCATCTTTTTTACCCATAAATAGTATCTTTTGCAAATCAGATAATTTGCAAAAATAAAATATAAGCCGATACAAGCAAAACAGTTACTGCTTCACTATTATTACTTTCTCTTGTTTGCATACCATCTTTCCTATAGGCTCAATAAACTCAGCAAGGTTATGTTTTTTAAATAACGCTACCACCTCATCCTTCGCATCCGCTGCCACAGCTATCAGCAACCCGCCATTCGTCTGCGGGTCCGGCAACAGGCTAAACGCTTCCATTACATCGACTCCCGCTTCAAAAGAAATTTTATTACTGTAAGCATTCCAGTTCCTGTAGGTAGCATCCGGCACTATCCTTTGCGTAAGGTATTCTTTTACACCCACCATCACAGGCACCATAGCATAATTCACTTCTGCCGATAGTCCACTACCCTCAGCCATTTCTATCAGGTGCCCCGCCAGCCCGAAACCGGTTACATCCGTCATAGCATTTACACCCTTTATAGTACCAAGCATTTCCCCAGGTTTATTCAACTGTGTCATTTGCTCCGTAAGTATAGCTTCATGCTCAATTTTTAGCGATCCTCTCTTTTGCGCCGTCGACAAAATACCTGTTCCCAGTGGCTTGGTTAAAAAAAGCAAATCGCCCTCTTTTGCAGTGTTGTTTCTTTTAAGGTCTGCAATAGCACACAATCCATTCACCGCAAGCCCAAACACCGGCTCCGTACTATCAATACTATGGCCGCCGGCAAGTGGTATACCGGCCTCAGCACAAACAATTCTGGCACCTTCCAATACTTGTTGTGCCAATGCTACAGGCAGCTTTTCTACAGGCCACCCAAGTATGGCTATAGCCATCAATGGCTTACCTCCCATTGCGTAAACATCGCTTATAGCATTCGCAGCAGCTATCCGTCCAAAATCATAAGCGCAGTCCACAATGGGCATAAAAAAATCGGTAGTAGCTATGAGCGCCATACCATTACCCATATCATAAGCAGCGGCATCATCATTAGTGCTATTGCCCACCAGCAGATTCGTGTTCAAAGGCTGTAGCTTATCTGTTTTCAATATTTCCTCCAGCACAGCAGGGGCTATCTTGCACCCACAACCCGCTCGACGGGAGTATTGAGTGAGCTTTATTTCATTGATTTCTAATTCCATAACGCAATTATTTTTTACCGGTAAGTTTCCGGGTGTTTGTCACATCTACACGCTCACATGCCACCATAGTTATAAGGCCTTTATTTTCCTCCAATCCCCGTGCATAATATTTATCATAGTAGCTTAGTAATATTTTCATGCCTTCTTTGATATCACCATCAAGTATATAGCTTATTGCGTCCTTAGTGCGCTGCCCGCCAAGCCGTTTCCGAATCCGGATGATAGAGTTTATCAATTCCTTTTTTTCAAATTTTCCATATTCTTCTACGATATAATTCAGCCGCTCTTCAAATGGTATATCTAAAAATACCACGCTCGCCCCTTGCATTGTTTTCCAAAATGCTGGCGGCAGGTTTACTGATCCTATCCTGCTGCTTTCATCTTCAAGCCAAATAAAACCATGCTCAGAAACATTACTGTTAGCATCATGAAGTTGTAAACCCAACTCATTCTCAAACATTTCTTGTGTAGGCTGTTCCGGCTGCCCCAGAGCGCCAAATGCAGAACCTTTATGATGCGCAATACCCTCCAGGTCAATTACCAATTCCTGCTCCTTACTCAACTGCTTTAATATTTCCGTTTTCCCGGACCCTGTATAACCACCAAGTAACTTAATGGTATACTTCTGTTCAAATCGCCCTAACACCCAATTCCTGAAAGACTTATACCCCCCAATAAGCACATATACTTCAAAACCATACAGGTCAAGTAACCATGCCACCCCGGCACTACGCATTCCTCCACGCCAGCAGTGAATAAGTACTATATTTTTATTCTCTGTAGCAATCTCTGATGATGGGGATTTTAATTTTTCATTTTTGATCTTCAATGTAATCTCTTCAACCTCCTCCACCATCTTTCGCATCTTAACCCCAAAATAATCCAACCCCCTTTTTATAGCTTGCTCCCTCCCCTCTTGCTTATATGCAGTACCAACCACTTTGCGCTCTTCATCTGAAAATAATGGCAAATTATACGCCCCTGGAATATGCGCATGCATATATTCTCCTGGGCTACGCACATCCAATACAGGATATTGGCCTGCAAGTAATAAAAACTCTTTTATGTCTATTTGCTTCATTTTCTTATTGATACGTCGACATACATTATATTAAAAACAAAAATCAAAATAAAATATTTAAAAAAAACTGGTTAATAATTTGTGAATTACAAAATAATATCATAAACATACGGAACTTTTTCAAAAAGGGCAAAATATCTTTGGGAAAGCCTGATTTTACTGGAACAAGGTTGAGTTTTTCCAGAAAATATCTTTTTGCAGGTCAGGCGGTTTAGGCTTTACCCTAAATACAATTGGC
>CAIRZD010000166.1 GCA_903882965.1 uncultured Bacteroidota bacterium | reverse complement strand
CTAATATCTTATTAGCATTATATCGGGCCATTTTTTTTCTTCGATTTTCTTCTACATTCTTCCAATAATTGGATCGATTATGAGCATCCTGAATTTCTTTATGGGCCCAGTAATATTTATTACAGCGTAGTCTTCTTTTTACTAAAAAATCAGGATCTTCAAGCTTCTTCTTCTGGAAATAATCAGCCTGGTATTTCGATCGCTGTTCAGGAGTCATACCTGAAATTTTACATTTATATCTTTCAATCGCTGGTGCCAATACTCCTTCGAGGCCATATAATAATATACATTAATGTTCCAGAGTCAAATATTTCTATCAACTTCATTTTATTATTAGTATTTTACTTTTTTCTTTGATCGTTTTAGTTGCGTAATTCACTATTTTTCCACGTAATTCAGTACGTAATCTCGTTGTTTCTGGATCTGGATCTGGGGGTTCCTGGGGGATAAGACGTAAAGAGTACGTACTGAATTACGTGGAAAAATAGTGAATTACGCAACGTTTGAATACACTGTAAGATAAAACGATCATAAGATAATAAAACGATCATAAAATAAGCGTTGTAAAGTATAGATAGACTTTTAATAAAAATTAAATACCGAATAAGGTTGAGCCTCTAAAAGTTCTCGCTTTTAGAGGCTCTGAGACCCAAAGGAGTGATCAATGGATTTCAGTAATACTGTACTGATCAAAAGTAATTTGGCGTCACTCGAAAGATCTTTAGTAGCGGGAGATCTATTATATATTTACGATGATATGAATGCGTACGCATCTTGGATTGATACTATTGCTGTATCCATTACTAATGAATCTTCAAAAAAAGATATTTATTCAATTATAGGTCATTATAAAAACTTCAAAAAGTTACTAGGTATCTGGAACTCTTGGAGACCTGGAATATATGATCAAGTTATGAGTGTTATATATACTCGTGATGGATGGAAAAATGTAGACAAATGTAGGATTAGAATTTATAAACAATCAGAAAAGTATAAAATCGCAAAGAAAGCAAAAGATCACAACAGATATTTGGATCAGAAATTTATTCCTGAATATAAAGAATCTAGAAAAGAATATATGCGTCGATGGAGAGCTCGTAAGAGCTTGACAATTGAAGTTAAAAAGATAGAAGCGATGTCTTTAGTTGTCAATGAAGATAATATAGTAAAAGAAATCTCTGACGGAGAATTTTTAGTCTATAAAAAACAAGAAGAACAATGGTTAATAGTTCGACCTAAATTAGGAGATATTCATGAAATAACTGATGAAGAACATATAATTTATGAAATTCATGCAGAGTGATCATATAATTACTCCTGAGCCATCTGCTTTAAGATCCTTCGTAGCTTTAAGTATTTATATAATAAACTTTTTATGTCGAATGTAAAGTATAATATGACCACCAAAAAGACGAAGCCGCGCCCCCATTTCATTGGCACATTTTTGAATGACATTGAGTTATTCAAATTGAATTCGCTCTGTGACCAAGTCGGTTGGTCAAGATCAAAACTAATACGATTTATGATATTGAATATGAATCGTATAGAAATTAAAGACGCAAAGATTGTAAGTGAGCACTGCAATTTGTACGAGGTCAAGTCATGTTAAAAAAACATAGTCTTAAAGAAGAGTTAGGCCCTGAACCGAAAGACATTCACAGTGAAGAGTACATGGACTGGGTGAAGGCCCATTATCCTGACGGTACCGAAATTACAATGTGGCATATGCTCACCATCCCCTGTGAGAAGTGTCTCAGAGCCAAGTTTCCTGATATTAAAAAACTTGATTGATCCAAGGTCACATCCTCAGGAGTTAGCGCACTGTAATGGATACAGTAAGTACTTTAATTGGTGCAGGACTGGTAGTATTAGTTCTTATTGTGACTATCGTCTCGAATATGATTAATCAATGTTTAGAAAGAAAATATAAAGAAAAAGAATTATTACTTAAACAAGCTTTCGAGTGTTCTACTAAAAGAGATGATGCTAATCTAGATTTAATTGTTTCAATAGCTAAAGACTATGCAAGTCTTCAAGAAATCAGTAAACTTCCTCCGCGCGCGCGGAGGTCCACCCCACAT
>CAIRZD010000165.1 GCA_903882965.1 uncultured Bacteroidota bacterium | reverse complement strand
TATTGTTGTCCGAGATAAAAAAAAGTAAGGGTGGTCAGAATATGGCCACCCTTTATCAATTTTGTAGTTACCACACCATAAAATTGAATGAACAAATCTACAGATTTTGTCGGACAGCCGGTTTTCAGCCAGTTACTTTCTTTGCTGGACCAAAAAGTTATAACTGAGACTATCAGGGAGCACAAAGCGAATCGGTGCTATAAGCGGCTGTTTCTATGGGACCATCTGATTAGTATGCTTTATGGTATATATACCCATTGCACCTCACTTCGTGAGATTCAGTACGGGCTTGAGGTCTGCCAGGGAAAGCTACGGCATATTAACCTAAACAAGGTTCCTCCACGCAGTACCTTAAGCGATGGCAACAGGCAACGCCCTTCTAAAGTTTTTGGGTCTATTTACCAGAAATTGTATGGCGTTTATAAACACAGTATCTCGGACAGCCGCCTGAAAGCTACTGTAGCCCAAAACCTGTATATATTGGACAGTACAACAGTATCCTTATTCAAAGCAATCCTTAAACCGGCCGGCCGAAAACGCAAAGACGGAAAAAGCAAGGGCGGCATGAAGGTGCACACCCTTTTAAATGCAGATAGCAATATGCCGTCCTTTATCAAATACACGGCAGCGGCTTTACATGACCAGCAGTTTTATAAGTACATCAAAGAACTGCCCGACCACTCTATCATTGCCTTTGACAAGGCTTATATAAACTACCAGCAGTTCGATGCTTTCACGAAAAGATGCATTTTCTATGTAACCCGGCAAAAAGACAATGCAGAATATACTACAGTTGAAGAGTTGGAGCTGCCACATGATGCCCATCATATACTAAAGGACGAAAGGATAGAGGTAACATATAAAGCAGACAAGGAACAACTAAAGCAGCAAATGAGAAGGGTTGCTGTATTTTCTGCTAAATATAATAAGGCATTTGTCTATATCACCAATAATTTTGAAATGACTGCTGTAGAAATAGCCGGCATATATGAGAACCGGTGGCAAATAGAGACATTTTTCAAGAAATTGAAGCAAAACTTTCCACTAACCTATTTCTTTGGCGATAACCAGAATGCTATAGAGATACAGATATGGTGTGCGTTAATTGCACTGCTGCTGCTTGATGTCACCTACAAAGACCACAAGTCTAAAATGGCGTTCTCCATTTTGGCCACCATCGTAAGGCTGCACATCATGAACTATATTGACCTTTCAGCAATCATCGATACCTATAAGCTGAAACGAAAACGGGCGGGTCGCAAGGCTCACCCGGGTCAATACACTAAAAAAGAACCACCCCCTGCTTTTCAATTGAAATTTGAAATGTAAGCCTATGGCTCCTTTCAAAAGCAAAAACTATATTTTAACGCCGTTTGTCGGACAACAATAATTTCAAACGTACAATTAGTGCAGTATTCTGCTACTTATGTTTACGTAAGTACAAATTGCATCCCTGAATATGCCATTGGGCCGTGGCCTTCCAACCCCAACGTACCTTCACCCCAAAACTTTGTTTGCGAATTCCCGAGATACCCTGTGCAGAACACGGGCACATCAACAAATGCGGGGCTTGGCACCATTGGTTTGTGGAGCAACGGAGTCTCGATATATAACCCTGAAGACGGGCATCACTGGAATAATACCACCCAGGCATGGGCTACTGGCCATGGAACAGCATGGAACCGGAATGCGCTGCTGTTTGAAGCGGTAAGTTTTGATTCATGCCTGGGACACCCGGCCGGCACCGGGGATTACCATAATCATGTGAACCCAAGATGTCTGTATAATGACCTCGACAGCACACATCATTCACCGATCATCGGCTATGCATTTGATGGGTTCCCCGTCTATGGCGCATATGGTTATTCAAACCCGGCATCAGGAACCAGCGCTATAACCCGAATGAAGAGCAGTTATATACTAACTACCGACACTACGCTCAGGCACAGTGGACTTGGCCCCATTCCTGTAACAACATATCCGTTGGGCGATTGTGTGGATGATTATATTTATACCGCAGGAGCAGGCGATCTTGATGCGCACAATGGCCGCTACTGTCTTACACCCGACTACCCGGCAGGCACTTATGCTTACTTCATAACACTTGACGCATCCCTCGCACCCGCTTATCCATTTGTATTGGGCCCTACCTATTATGGTATAGTTGGCTCAACGAATACCCACATTACACCCTCAGGAACTGATACCACCTATACCGCTGCCACTACCGGTATCAGCGAGTCGTCAAACGCTACCATAAAATATATCGTAGCACCAAATCCGGTAGAAGATCATGCTTATATTTATATGGATGCGGAAAACATGAACAATGTAAAAGGTAGCCTCTATAATTCAGAAGGAAGGCTGGTAAAAACGATAAATGAACTGATGCAGCCCAGCATTCCTTACGCATTAGATATGACCAATCTTCCAGCAGGTATGTACATTCTTTCATTTGAAGGTGGTGGAAAAACTGTTACAGAGAAAATTATTAAAAAATAACTTTTGTTAAAATTCCACTGTTCCAGATGTTAGCTTTGAAATAATTCCGCCGTCCGGTTTATCCTCCTGATATTAGCCAAATAAATACATAGAATATGGCTACAAAGAAAAAGGCGGCAGCGGCAAATACCAAGGCTCCCGCAGTAACAGAAAAAAAGGTGGCATCGGTTAAAGCACCAGTTATCAAACCAACAAAAACGGAGATGGTCACCATCTTCAAAACCACCTACGGGTATTACCGCTACTGGATCAAAAACATTCTGGCAGATGGCGGCATTATCAAATACAGATTTATTAAAAACCCTGATAGTTATGCGGGTATAATATCTGTTGCCAAAGCAGAGGCAGAAAAGGCTAAAAAGGTTCTGGCAGAATACAAAAAGCAGAACCCCGGCACGGTAAGCATGTGGGATTAATCTTTAATCAGGTTTAATAAAGAAAGGCACTAATCTGTGTCTTTTTTTATTTTTAAAAACCCTGCTGTGCCAGATTTGCAATCCGGCACCAAATGGTTTGGGATTTATAATCCCACCTCCCGCCCCTGGTCTCACTATTCATAAAAATAAGTGTATACCCCAGTTGCCCATAGTGTTCCCAAAGTAAAAAAATATCGCTCGGCTTAGTCTCTGACTACCGCGGAGGAGGCCAATCTCACGATTGGCGAAGCGTCCATTCCCCCTGTGCCATTTTCAATCCCGCACTAAACTGCTTAGTATTTATAATTCCTTTTCAAAATAAAAGCAGAAAATACGCCCCTGCACAAAGTTCCTTAGCTTCATTCATAGCGTCTCCTGACGGGGTTAAATTGTACCTGCCTGCCGGCAGGCAGGTTCGCTAAATTTCAGCGTTGAGCTAACCCTTCGGCATGCGGAGCATTTTGCCGGAGGATGCCCTTTTTTTTGTTACTTTTTGTAGCTTGTCCTGAGCTTGCCGAAGGAGGCAAGCAAAAGAAAGAACAGAGCAGCAGGGCTAAATAATATGAACCACCCTAAAATAGGTTGGCTCCTCCCCAAAAATTCACACAAAGGTGTATACACTTTCCCTTCACATCCATTCCCATCATCTAAATTTGTTTCCGTATTGATATACCTAACCATAAAAAATCCAAACTCAAATAAATCAGCCAATGCATACTTTACCTAAATATGAACCCACAGATTCTTTGAACCCTATGTGCGAAATTTTTGCACCACAATTTTTTTCTGTACACTTTCATTTAGC
>CAIRZD010000164.1 GCA_903882965.1 uncultured Bacteroidota bacterium | reverse complement strand
TTTCAAATGGCTTATGCAGCAAATTGTATACGCACAAGACTATATTCCAATTTTGCTTTTAACAGATATTAAAAGCGGTTCATTATCATAACTATTTGTAAAAAAAAAAGCCGTCATTGAGACGGCTTTAGACATTTTATAAGTAGGATGTATTTTATTAATTGCCTTTAAACTTCTTCACGGCTTCTGTGAGTCTTGGCACTACTTCCATAGCATCACCTAATACTCCGTAATCGGCTGCTTTAAAGAACGGGGCTTCAGGATCTTTGTTGATGACAACTATGGTCTTGGAGCCGTTGACACCTGCGAGGTGCTGTATGGCACCTGATATGCCCACTGCTATATACAGGTTTGGACGAATGGTGCCGCCTGTCTGACCAACGTGCTCATTGTGCGGACGCCAGTGGCTGTCTGCTACCGGGCGGCTACAAGCCAATGCGGCTCCCAACTCTTTGGCAAGCGCTTCGAGCACATACCAATTCTCCGGGCCCTTCATGCCACGGCCACCGCTCACTACCAACTCAGCTTCGCTAAGCGGCACACTGCCACTCGCCTTGCTTGTCTCTATCACCTTTACAGAAAAATCTTTATCATCGAATGTTACATCAAGGTTCTCAACTGTTGCAGTGCCTTCACCTTTTACCGGGGCAAAGGTATTGGGCATAAGTGTGATCACCTTTATATCGCTTGTAACATTTACATAAGCAAATGCTTTTCCGGCAAACACGTTTTTCTTTACCACAAACCCTTTTGACAGGTCAGGATAAGACACAGCGCCTGCCACAAGACCTGCTTTAAGGCGTGCTGCGAGGCGAGGAGTAACGGCCTTGCCCACAGTATCATGTAAGCCTACGATGACCTTGGCGCCTTCTTTCTGTGCGGCGGAAAGCATCACCCGTGTGTACGCACGGCTATTGAACTCATTAAGCCGGGCATCAGTAGTGTGCAGTACCTTATTGGCACCATACTGCCCCAGGGCCTGCATATTTGCGTTATCAGCATCACCTACTGCAACAGCGGTAACCGTAGTGCCGGTAGCTTTTGCGATATTGGCGGCATATTGCACCGCTTCAAGAGATTTCTTCTTGAATACCCCACCCGAATGTTCTACTAAAACCAGTACTGACATATAAGTTAAAAAGGTTAAAACGTTAATTGGTTAAAAAAGTAAATCCCTACCACAGATAGGGCATCAATCAGCTCATCAAATCACTTTTGCCTCACTATGCAGTAAATGCACCAGCTCATCCATATTTTCGGCTGCTATCATCTTTACACCTGATTTCGCGGGTGGCAATTCATAAGACACGATACCTGTAAGCGCATCTATGGCAGCAGGAGGAACCACTTTCAGCGGTTTGGTACGTGCAGCCATGATACCCCGCATGTTTGGTATGCGTGCTTCGGAAACACCCTTCTGGCAACTAATAACGAGTGGCAAGCTGCAAGAATCTGTTTCTTCGCCGCCCTCTATCTCGCGATTCACTGTAGCCACGTTACCTGCTATATCTATCTTGGATGCGAAACCTATATAATTCATATCCAGCAGTTCGGCTACCATTGCGCCTACGCTACCATTGTTATAGTCAATTGATTCTTTTCCGCAGAGAACGAGGTCATAACCAACCGTTTTTGCGTATTCAGCTATCTGTGCTGCGACCATGTATGTGTCGTTGCTATCGGTGTCGATACGGATCGCTTCGTCGCCACCGAGTGCCAGCGCTTTGCGGATAACGGGCTCGGCGTCTGCCTTACCTACAGTTATGAGGTGTACATCTGTTGCCACGCCGCTTTCTTTCAGTTCGAGCGCGCGCACAACGCCATACCATTCGTCATATGGATTGATGATGAAGGTAACCCCCTGCGTACTGAAATGTGTATTGTTATCGCTGAAAGCGACCTTGGTAGTGGTGTCCGGAACCGGGCAGATACAAACTAATATTTTCATATGCTATATTATAAGCCCCGAAGGGCGATAAAGGAAGGCAAAAGTAGGCAAAAAACACCGAAAATGTAATTTGAAATGTTGATTTTGGTCATGTCAATGCCACAATACATGGGGTAATGGCAGCATATTAAAAGGGCTGTAATAAAATAAGTTTTATCACAGCCCTTTTTAAATTATTTAACACCAAAAAACCTGAATGAAATTAATTCTTTACCGGCAAGTAGCCATAGTTTTTGCCATAGTCCATCATTTGTTGGTAAAAATTATCGGGGTAATCCACTTTTACGTCTGTAATGTCGTTACCGTTCATCACCGGTGTGAGTTTTGGCTGAATGAAACCGCGGTATGGCTTAATGTTGAGTTTAGCGAAGCGTTCCAGAACTTCTTTGTGGAGTTTAGCATCAACTTTTACGCCGTAGTTTTCAACAAGGTTTTTGCCGGCGTTATAATCGCCTTCTGATTTTATGCGCTGGATCTCTTTGAGCAGCTGGCCAAAGAGGTCGCGGAGTTTGTTGTAATCGTTTACCTGCACATACGTTTTGCCATTCTTTGTCACAAAGGCTACCACATTATCTTTCTTTCCTTTTTCATATACCCAATGAGCGTTAAGTGCGCGATTACGCATATGCGCCTCTTCAAGCTGCTCTCCGGGCTTAAGACGGGTAAGTTGGGTCATAAGGCCATTCATCATATAGTTGTCGTACCCTGCTTTGGCAACATCCATATCGGGCATCACACCTATGTCTACCAGTTTTTTATCCATGAGGTAGTAAAGGCCAACAAGATCGGCGCGGGCTTCTTCGAGGCAGCTTGCATAGTTCTTCAATGTTTTGTCGGTTGTTTCCACGCCGGGGTTTATTTGCCCGGAAGCATGGCCAATGCATTCGTGCATATCGGTATGCAGATCGCTGGCGAGAGCGCCGTATTTTTTCATGCGCTGAATTACGGTATCATTTGCGCCGAACTCATCTACCATGCCGCTCTTTGCACTCACTACATTGTATGAATGAATGATGTTAGTAAGCGATACAGATTTAGAACCGTGTTCTTTGCGGATCCACTCCGCATTGGGGAGGTTGATACCAATGGGTGTGCTTGGTGCTGCATCACCGCTTTCCACTATTACAGTTATTGCTTTACCTGTAATACCTTTCACTGTCTTCTTTTTATGCTCCGGCATTATAGGCGAGTTATCTTCAAACCATTGTGCCTGATTTGCAATAGCTTCGATGCGTTTTGTTTCTTCCATATCTTTTAATGAAACGGTGCTTTCGTAACTACCTTTTTTGCCTATTGCATCGAGGTATACTTCTATAAAGCCATTTACGGCATCTATGCGGGAAGCAGCATGTACCCAAGCTATGTTATAATCGTCCCATATCTTGAGGTCGCCGGTTTTATAAAACTGGATAAGCAGGTCGAGTGATTTCTTCTGTGTGGTATCTTCAGCAACAGCAGATGCTTTTTGCAACCAACCTATGATCTTATCAATGGCTGCGCCATACATGCCCCCGCTCTTCCAAACTTTTTCTGACACCTGCCCGTTTTCCTTTACAACCTTGCTGTTAAGGCCCCAAGAAGGTTCATTGCCACTGGTAGGGAATTTGGAGTAAAATGTCTCCACTTCTTTTTGTGTTACCCCTTCGTAAAAGTTGTTGGAAGAATTTGCAACGTTATCAATGTTTGGCCTTTGGTCAACAACTTTGGGATCGAATTTCATGTCGTAAACCATGGGCTTTATACGTGCAAGAAAAGCATCGGTATTCTCTCCATTATCTTTAGGCAACTGTGCAGTGTCGCAGTTCTTTATAATAGAAGTGAAATATTCAAATGAACATTCGGGGATGAATTTTTCGTTGCTGTAGTGGTGGTGATTGCCATTGCTGAACCAGAACCTGCCACAATACACTTCAAATTTTTTCCAGTCGTCGCTGTTCTTATCGCCTTTATATGTACCATATACGGTTTCAACAGTTTTGCGCAAGAGAATGCCATACCGGCTTTTCTGGTCATAGATCATATCGCGACCGCAGAGCGCTGCCTCGTAGAGATAGTATGCCAGCTTTTTTTGCTGTAAAGAGAGCCCATTAAATCCGGGTACCTGGTAGCGCAGTACCTGAATATCGGCAAAAGCCTGTGCTTCAACATTGAAGGTGCTATCGTAACCATCAGCAACTTTTGAAACATTGTCTGTCTTGGTTTGCGTGGTATTGCTGCTATTGCAACCGGCGGTGAATAACTGGATAGTCATGGCTATAACGGGTATTGCCCATTTTAAGTTAGTATTATGCTTCATTTCAAAAAATAATTTATTGCGAGGATAAATATACGATTGAATTCTCACTAACTATATTGTCGCATACCTTATTTTTGCGGCCGTGATGAAAAAAACAATTATTTTATATACTTCCATCAGTGCATTATTATTCATAAGCTGCGGTGGCGCGAATGAACAGAAGCCGAAACAATTCCCTAAACCGGGAACGACCATTGCAACGATGCAAATGCCTGTTACTGACGACCCACTGAATCATTTTATGTTTTCAATAAAGATCATTGCTGACAGTGATATAACCAGTGGGGTATATGATGTAGATGCTGACTACGGCCCTAATTTTGCCGAGGGGAAATTTACTATGCCGAAGGGGATAGAAGATATTAAACCAATCATCAGAAAAGGGAGTGACCCATATACTTTTATAATTGGTTTCAAGCTGGCCGGGGACACTACTTTTAACGACTACTTTGAGGTGAGCAGTAATAAAAGCAGTACTAAAATGACTTACATCAAGTCATACACTTTCTGAAAAAGCAGCAAGTATCAAAAAAAAGATACCACCGTGCGGTGGTATCTTTTTTTATGTAAAAGCATCATTAGGGATATTATCTTATAAGTGTGCAATCGCCCTTAGCTTCTATTGTATTACCACCGCAGTCGTACTGTATGTAGTAATAGTATGTACCAATATCCTGAGGTACACCGTTAAAGTTACCATCCCACATAGGGTTTGAATCAGCACTTTCAAAAACCGTCTGGCCCCACCGGTTAACGATACGGAACGCATGGAATTTGTGATACCCATTAAATATAGGGCGGAAGTAGTCGTTGTGACCATCTCCATTGGGCGTAAATGCATTAGGGAATAATACGGTACAGCATGCACTTGGTGTTATCTCCTGTGTAGAAGTTCCAACACAACCAAACGGATCAGTAACAGTTAAGGTTATATTGCTCTGCTCTTCTTCTACCTTGCCCCATATCTGCCACTTGTTATCATTGCCGAATGCGTGTACCGGCTGCCAGAAATAAGAATAATTATATTTCTGATAATTAGCGATAAACAATACACTGTCTTCAAGACATAATGCGCCGGTGGATTTTGGCTTATAGATGAACGTAGCATTAGGTATCGCATGGACTTCAACAGTATCATTTGTAGGTATAGATCTACAACCCTGATTTGTGGTACATGAAACTGTAATGAAATGAATACCCGTATCGTTCCAGCTAACGCTGAAAGGACCACCGCTATTTGAATTTGCGGCTATCAGGTTTATTGCTGTAGAACTTCCCATCGGCGTGCCATCAATATACCATGAGAATACTGAAGCGCCACTAGATTCATCTGTAAGTGCAAGACCAGTAGTGTCGCCAATACATATATTGGGGTTCATATAACAATGTGTTGATGGTAAAGGTATTACCGACACTTCTATTGATTTAGTAGAATCGCACATGCCATTGAGCTCACCTACTGTAAGATATATTATATGCGGACCGAATACCGAATCAAATCTTACAAAGATCAAAGAATCGGTAGGATTTCCGCCAACTATAGTAGCACCGGGAGGCAGATTCCAGAGGAAAGTACCAAGTGATAATGGTGTAGAGCCGCTGTATCTAAATGACAGTGTATCATGATCGCAAACCCATGGGTTACTTGCAATGATAGAGAAACTTGGTTTGTATACTATAGTGTCTGTAATTGGTGCCTTATTGCTTTCGCATCCTCTTACGGTCTGGGTTACATACCACAGTGTAG
>CAIRZD010000163.1 GCA_903882965.1 uncultured Bacteroidota bacterium | reverse complement strand
TTCAATTCCTCTGCAACAATCTCACGCAAGACTTCTCGCAATTCAAATGCAGGCATGAATACCATCGAGTTTACGTTAAACATATTGGACATGGTTGTATCAGTTTAATTTTAAGCAGTGTTAGATAGTGTCTTTCATTATTGATTTAGAGATATTTTTCAAGTCTTATTTCCGAGGATCTGATAAACCCTGCATTAATATCAACTCCTGTAAAATGGCGATTAAGCTGTACCGCTGCCTCGCCGGTTACTGAAGTGCCAGTATACGGGTCAAAAACCAGATCGTCGGGTCGTGATAGCAGGGAGATATAATACAACGGGATCTCAACGGGAAATGTCCCATGATGATTTAATTCCAAGCCTTTTTGCAGGCATCTATTTCTTAGCTCCCTTGTGCTGGATGAGTTGGTCGTAATAATTGAATTACGAACCATGTCGCCAATAGATTTCAATTGGAATGTTTCTTCAGAATTACTTAGAGTTGTAATTGAAATATCAGGCAGTGTTTCCCGCCAGTTCTTATTGTAAACAAACTCCTTGGACTTTGTGAAGTGAAAAATGTATTCGTGGCCACAGTAAACTCTACTAAAATCAAAAGACGGTTGGGGGTTGTTCTTTATCCATACGTGCTTGTCATTTACAATCCATCCCATCTTACGCATTTCGATAACGAATTGCTCAGGAGTTAAAATGTATGATCCATCACGGACACAGTCATTTATAACTACAACCAAACTCCCATTATCATCGAGAATCTCATAAACCACTTCAAAGTGGGACATAGCTGTCTTGAAGTATTGCGGCCCGACTTTCTCCCGACCATGTTCGTATTCGCCATTGCCATAATTCAGCATACCACCAGCGTATGGATTACTTGTCAATGCCAATATAGGCTTCCCAATATTTCGGGAGGATACATTTAGAATGTCGCTATGAATAAGATCAATTCTAACAAGCTTTACTCTTGGCTTAGCAATATTTACTTCAACTGTTTCAGATTTACTTGAGGTACTTTGACTTTCAGGAGTGCTTGTCCCAGAGGGGCTGACTTTTGCGGGTAAATCGGCACAGGAAGTTTTGCTATCATCACCTTTTTGAGTTTGTGGAATTGCAACAACTACTGAAGGCAGTGGCTCAGAAGTGCTCACGATATCGGCTCCCGGAGAATCCTGAACAGGTTCAGTAGGGCTCGGTGCTGTTCCTGACGAACCAGCCGTTCGGTTAATTTCAAATTGAACCAACTTTAGCTTTAGGTCGGTTACTGCTGCATTAACTTTACGGTCTCCAACATCAATTTTATTCCAGTAAGTGGCAATTTCAGCCACATTGTCTGCATATACTTTTTTAAGCGTATTGTCTATGAATGTTAGGTTGTCTCTTTCTCTCTTATTGCCAATTGCCTTAACCAGATTATTGTAATCTGGAGAAGCCTTTCCTTGGCTCACCTTCAATTTACTGTGGAGTAAATTGTATAGGCGGTGCTTTTCACTGGGTTTGAGTCCCTGCTGTATATTTAATGCAAGTTTGGTTAGCTCTTGTTCTTCTTCTGAGTTTGATGGCTCAATAAACATCACAAGAGCCTTTGCATTCTTTTTTTTTAGGTTTAAAACTCTGTTCCAACCCGAAACAACAATATTAGGTGGCTGACATAGAATAGGCATCATAGTGCCTATGGCATCCTGAGTAAGTGAAAGCAACTCTAAATGTTCCGGGTCGGGTGTCTCGCTATGATACTTTGATGGTACCAGTTGTTTGGCATCAACCTCGCAAATGCGGCAGTACTTGTTTTCACCTTTTAAATGAGCTACAAGCTTATTATAGCTGTCATCATTAGTAAGTGGAAAAATGTCTTTTGGAGTTGAGGATAAGCTTACCTCTGTAATTTCTGGCTTTTGCGTGTTGTTGTGTTTTGAACTCATAATTTTCGATTAAGAGTTCAAAATTGTACAAAGCGCTATTTACATATTTTACCAATATTAATGTATTTATTTACACTGAGGATGTAAATTATGTAAATAACCTTTCCAGCACCATTTTTGATAGCAGATGCGTTCAAGGGTTTTTGATTTATAAGTTCAAACATAGTTCAAACAAATTCAACACTGAAGAAAGGGCTGGAAATATCTATGAGCATAAAAAAGAACCACCCAAAATTGACGGTTCTAATTCCAATTACCATTTTGATCGATTACAAGCTTTATTGGTATTTTAAATACTTGGAAATTTAATTGCTTACAGTAAGTATCTCATTTATATTGGTGGTATAGCACATTGATTTTCTTTCCTGTTTCAATCGCCATTTCCTGCCGAAACCTGCTGCTGCAACTCGAACTTTATCCCTACCCATTTTCTTGTTTATCAAGTCCATGGTATCCATAAGTTTATTGTACTTAGACCTGTCCTGCCGGGTATCAAATATTGACTGTTGAATTTGGGTCTCAGGAACTATCTCGCTAACAATTACCCCGGCTTTCTTATAGTTATACCCCTGTTTAAATACCCTATTAAATGCCAGCATAGCAAATTTTATCAGTTCGGTTGTGTCATTTGTTGCCGTATTCAGTGGGATTGATAAAGTGCCATAATATTGAGGATCATTACTGCGAAATGAATTGGTATGAATAAATACGGTTATCTGCCCAGCACTTGACTCTTGTTTTCTCAATTTCTCGGCACATCTTGTAACATGGGTGCAAATAGCCTCGCCAATAATTAATCTGTCAGAAATCATAGCTCCAAATGAGCGGGATGTGCATATTTCTTTCTTCTTGGGCGGCACTTCTTCTAATTCTAAACAAGATACCCCATTTAGCTCCTGAATCATTCTAACTCCAACAACCCCCATTTTCGTTCTCACCCACTCTTTATCAAGATTGGCAAACTCCCATGCTGTTTTTACATTATAAGTCAGGAGCCATTTACTGAGCCTGCCACCTATACCCCAGACATCGGAAATCTCCAGCCATGTAAGTACCTGCTTTCTCATTTCTTCCGTATCAATAACACATACCCCATTGGGTGCGTTCTTTTTTGCGTATTTGTTCGCTGCCTTTGCTAGAGTCTTACTTGCTGCCACTCCTACACAAGTTCGTATGCCAGTATGTTGCTTAACAGTATTTCTAATGGTTAATGCATACTCAGGTAAGTTGGGAAAACCACTCAAGTCTAAAAAACTCTCGTCAATACTATATACTTCAATGTTTGGAGTAAACTCATTTAAGGTCCTCATTACACGGGATGATATGTCGCCGTAAAGAGTATAGTTTGAAGAAAAGACATGAACACCGTTTTTCTCTATTAAATCTTCCAATTCAAAAGCAACCGCACCCATTTTAATACCCAGAGCCTTTGCCTCATTACTTCTTGCAATAACACAACCATCATTGTTACTGAGAACAACAATAGGCTTGCCTTCCAGCTTCGGTTGGAATAGGCGCTCACATGAGGCGTAAAAGTTATTGCAATCTACGAGGGCGAACATTATTTACTTTTCTTGGTTCAACTATGACAAATGTAACCACACCAACCACACTAAAAGTCATTCCGTCTACAATATCAATTGGCTTGTACTTCTCATTTGCGGGTAAAAGTTTTATCTGGTCTTTGTAATTGGTATAATACTTTACTGTAAACTCCCCATTGACGGTTGCAAGAACAATATCATTATTAACTGGTCGCACTGCTCTATCAATTATCAATAACGCAGGGTCAGAAATAAAGGCATCTTTCATTGAATCGCCAGTTACTTTTATAATGAAAGTAGCTGCCGGGTGCTTTATCAGTAGTTTTTTAAGGTCAATATCCTCTTCCAAATAATCATCTGCAGGAGAAGGAAATCCCGCTTTTACATTGGTATTATCTACAAATGGCAGCAATAAAGGTTTCCCGTTATCTTTAATTCTAAGTAGTTGTATTTTATCGTTGCCAAGTTCTTTCATAATAGGCTAGTTAAAACAGATTTGATCTAAACTCTTCCTGAGTTTCAGGTACGTTAGTATTGATTCCTTTTTTATAGACTAACCCACTCACCGGGTAGCCTTGTAAAGTACCATCAGGTAATGGCTGCATCATTGCAATTATTTCTTCTTTACTTATTGGACTGAGCCACTTTTCCCAGTTATCAGGTGTTACTATGTACGGCATACGCTGCCCTTCATAGTGTATCTCGGTAAGTAATTTGTTTGACGGGGTTGTAATTATACTGAATGTCCTTGTAATTTCTCCAGTATCTTTATTTACCCAGTCTGCATAGAGACTACCGAGAGCCAAAGGCTTTTTATCTATTGCTTTAATATAGAACGGAACGGTAACCTTTGGTGAAGGGTGATTTGGTTCAAAAAAGCCTTCAACCCAGAGTAAACACCGATTTTTCTGTATGTAGGATTTGTAACTGGCTTTCTCAAACAACTCTTCACTTTTAGCATTCAGTGTATTGGCATACTTATTTGCCTCTTCATCTGTTTTAACCCAGTATGGTATGAGTTTCCATCTTGCAGGCTTCACTATTTTACTATCATTTGATAATACAGGCAAATAGGGTCTTGTAAACCCGTCAGCATGAAAATAGTGTTGATATTCAGCTACTTCATAACTGGAAGGAGCTAAATACTCTTCTAATTTTTCTTTTGTAGGGGTTGATACTTTATAACACATATTATAAGCAATTAACAACCACAATTTAATGAAAAACTATGGTTATAATAAAAAAAGCCAGCTTGAGAACAAGCCAGCCCCTATAAACCCTATCACTATGAAAAACGTAAATTATTTTTTAGCCTTGCCACCTGCGATTTTAGTAGAGAAATCTTTCCCTGCTTTAAACTTAGGTACTTTCCTTGCTTTAATCTTTATTGTAGCGCCGGTCTGTGGGTTGCGACCATTGCGAGCAGCACGAGCTGTTACTGAGAAAGTACCGAAGCCTACTAGCGTTACTGTATCTCCTTTCTTTAAAGTAGATACAACGGCACCTGTAAATGAATCCAAAGACTCATTTGCCTGCTTTTTTGTAATGCCTGCATCTTTGGCAATTTGTTCGATTAATTCTGCCTTGTTCATATCAGCATTGTTTGTTTTAGAATGCTATAATACAACAAGTCCGGATATTTTTATAGTTACCTTCGTATTGACTTTTGAGTATGGAAGACAGTTTCAGTATTGACGTTTATTTTAAAGGCAATGAATATAGTTTTGAAGCTAGACTGGCAACGGTTGGATACACCCATAAGTTCTATATTGTAATAAGCGGCGTTGAAGTTACCTTTGAGCCGGATGAAGAGCGTAATTACCGGGCGTTATTAAATACATCGGAGCAGAGTTCAATGAAAGCAGTTGATATTGAACTCATAAAAGCAGTTGGAGAGAAAATTCAATCAATACGGCAATAGGTCTTTAACTGGAAAGTATCTTTATTATGAACAATTGCATCCTTGATATTAAACTTCAAGCAGCCATCAACGAAATTGTAGAGGCTGCAAAATACCCTTTGTATAAAGAAGTTATTGAAACCTAGCAATTGAGTTGGGTAAGATAAACTCGTTGCATGACCAAATAATCCTTAAGCCTTTTGGATAACTTACAAGCTTGGTGAGCGGCGAGAGATTCCTAAAAATCTCATTGGTATACTGATTTAGGATACTTTAAGTACCTTCATTGCAAATTATCTATTCGAACAATGGAAAATTCTAAAATTAAAGAAGCAATTGTTACCATTGAGAAAATAATGAATGGCCCTCATGGTACTGTTGCTATGAAAAAGAAATTGGAAAATGTATTAACATTATTGCAAGCGCACTTGCCTCAGACTCCAGACTACATACAGTAACCCGAAGTCATCCAGGATCAGTAGCTGCTGACGCTCAAGTTTTGATATTTCACTGACGTATGAACCATCTGCTTTCGCCATCTTTAGCTTTGTAAAGAGTTTGTTGGTGCTGGCATAGATAACTCGATAACCCATG
>CAIRZD010000162.1 GCA_903882965.1 uncultured Bacteroidota bacterium | reverse complement strand
AGCCCCTATCACTTGAAAACTAAAAACTTTTAATTTAACTTCGTAAAATCAAGAAACACTATCTAACAAAAAGTCCACTTTAGTTTGACTACATACATCATTAATAGCCTCGAAGGGAAAAGGTAAAATTTTATTTTTAGTGTCTTTACGAGAGGATTATATAGGTATTTTATGGGATTGGCAACATAAGTATAAACTTGAGGCCGCATGGCTGCATCAATATAGAATAAAGAGATTTGATGATGAAAAGGCTTACGAAATAATAACTGAACCATTATTTAAACTTGGTATTAAAGTAGATACTTCATTTATTAAACAACTTATTACTGAACTAAAAATAATTGGGGATGGGTTAATATATCCTCCATATCTACAAATCGTTTGTTCGAAATTATATGAAGAATATAAGAATCAAAACACAACTGAAAGACCATCTATCGAGTTCGGCAAAAACTTATATAAAGGAACTGACTCTGCTGGTTCAATCAGTGTCGAATATTTAAGTGAATCAATGTTTGATGGGCTAACTTTTGAAAGAAAATCTCTTGTTATAAGCATCTTAGATGCATTAACTGGGTCCGGAGGGTTGAGAAACATCCTTACTATAGATGAAATTATTAGATATACCGGAATAGATAAAAATGAAGCGCAACAATTAATTGAGCATTTAATAAGCAGGAAAATTGTGCATGCTGGCGTTGAAGCCGACTCTGTTAATGGTTATGAATTGGTGCATGATTTCTTATCAAAAAAATTCTTTGAAAAATTAGGAACGGAAGAAAAGGAAGCTAAAACAACCAAAGAAATATTCAGAAAGGCTTTTCAAGAATGGTCAAAACATGGCATTCTTGCAAGCAAGAATAGTTTAGAAATTTTATCTAATAATATTAATCAGCTAACTCTTAATGATGAAGAGTGGAAATTTCTAATTAAGAGTAGTCTTACTATTTTTTGGTTCGGCGAAGAAAATAAATTTATTGATTTTATTGAAAAAGACAAGCTCGTCAAAATTTGTTTAGAACTAATTAATGATGAGAATGAAGGCATCGCTACTAATGCTATACGAACATTAGGAAGACTCAAGGATAATAAATTTGCCCCCATTTTAATTAATATAATAGAGTCTTCTGAAAAAACAGCACCCATTAGGCAAGCGGCCATAGATCAATTTTGGTTTAGTCTTCGTGATGTTAAAATTCTCGATCCTTTAAAAATTATTATTCAGAACGCGAGGGAATATAAATTACGTAAGAGTGCTGTATATGCATTCGCAACTAATTTGCAGGAGTTATCGAAACATGATGAAACAATAGTGGATAAACAAATTGATATTATATATGAGGCATTGGATGACTCAAATGCATTAGTACGCCGTGAGGCGGCAGATGTTTTACGGTACATTTTAATAAGTAGGAAATCCGTTGGGCCATTAATCAACAAACTTAAGAATGAATTTAGTTTTTCTTGTAGAAAGGCAATAGTTATAGCTCTTGGAAGTTTATTGAAAAAAAATGAATCAGTAAAAATTATTACCTCAATCCTAAAAAAAGTTGCTACCGACAATAAGGAGGATTATCGAGTAAGAGAAGAAGCAAATAGAAGTCTCACAGAGATAGGTGTAAATATTAGATAAAGAAGTCCCGTTATACAAATGTGACTTTAGCGTATCTGAAACAACAAATAAAACTCTTTCTATGAAATAGGTGTATACACTTCCCTGCCAGCACTTCCCCACCTCACTAACTTTATTCCTTAAAATACCAAAAATGCAAATCACCAAATTCTATCCCCCTGCGCTCATTCGACCTCACCCTCCCCTTTGGGGAGGGACGGGGAGAGGTCTACATATATAAATAATTACAATTCATATAATAAACATTTTAATATCCACATAATATCGACACCAGATTTTTTTACAGACAATCATATGAAGAAAAACAACCACTATAAATGCTGCAAAGCTCAAAATATATTCTCAAGCGAAGTCCCTTTAGGGATTTAGGGTTCTTAACTTTGCACCATGTCTAAAAAAGTAATGCTCATTATTATGGATGGCTGGGGTCACGGCAAAGTACCTGCCGCCGATGCCATCGCTCATGCCAATGCCCCTTTTGTAAAGTCGCTATATAATAAGTATCCCCACACAGAGCTGATAACATGTGGCGAAGCCGTTGGCCTCCCTGATGGCCAGATGGGCAACTCCGAAGTCGGTCATCTCAACATCGGTGCCGGCCGCATTGTCTACCAGGAATTACAACGGATAAACGTAGCCGTAAAAGATGGCGAGCTCGAGCGGAGCGCAGTACTTAACGCCGCATTCGATGCTGCCAAACAACCTGGCAAAACATTGCATTTCATAGGCTTGGTCAGTGATGGTGGCGTACACTCCCACATAGAGCACCTCAAAGAGCTATGCACTTTGGCACAGAAGAATAAGGTACCCAATGTAGCTGTTCATGCCTTTACTGATGGTCGTGATTGCGATCCCAAAAGCGGGCTAGGCTTCATCACTGATCTCAATGCACATTTACAACACACTGGCTGTATGCTAGCATCAGTCACCGGCCGCTTCTACGCTATGGATCGTGATAAGCGCTGGGAAAGAGTAAAAGTAGCTTACGATGCAATGGTACATGGCACCGGTCTCCATACCACAGATCCTGCCGCTGCTATTATAGAATCATATCAGCACGAGGTCACCGATGAGTTTATTAAGCCCATCATAGTTTGTAATAACGCAGGTGAGCCGCTTGCCACTATAAAAGATGGTGATGTAGTTGTGTGTTTCAATTTCCGAACCGACCGTTGCCGGGAGATCACAGTAGCACTCACCCAGGAAGCGTTCCATGAGCAGAATATGTACCCGCTCAGCCTGCATTATGTAACTATGACCGAATACGATAAAAGCTTTAAGAACATAGGTGTCATCTTTGAGAATAAAGACCTCGTCAATACACTTGGCGAAGTATTGGAAGCCAATAACAAAACACAGATACGCATAGCCGAAACAGAGAAATATCCGCATGTCACCTTCTTCTTTTCCGGTGGCAGGGAACAACCCTTCAAAGGCGAAAAGCGCATCATGATACCATCTCCAAGAACAGTTACTACCTACGATCAGAAACCTGAGATGAGTGCATTCGAAGTAGCGGACGCCATCCTCCCCGAAATAAAGGCACAAAGCGCTGATTTCATTTGCCTCAACTTCGCCAATGCCGATATGGTAGGTCATACGGGCATCTGGGATGCTGTTATAAAAGCAGTAGAAACCGTAGACAACTGCGTAAGCCGCATAGTACCCCTCGCACTCGAAAACGGTTATGCTATCTTCCTCACTGCCGACCACGGTAATGCAGATTATATGATCAATGAAGATGGCACACCTAACACTGCCCACACACTAAACCCTGTGCCACTCTTCCTTATTTCCAATGATTACAAAGGCACATTAAAAAATGGCAAGCTTGGCGATCTGGCCCCAACAATATTAACCTATATGGGCTTACAAATACCCAAGGAGATGACGGGCAATATACTCATCAGCTGATACGATAAAATTGCTCCGGAATTATCCAAATAAGAAAAGCGCCCAATGGGCGCTTTTCTTATTATTGAGTAGCTAATAAATTATTAACGGAAATTGTAGTTATTAAGATCTTCAAAACGTGGGCACATCACGGCATCACGGGGATTTTTTTTGTGGTTGTAATTACCCCTTACATACAATGATATCTCTGTGGCACCTGCACCGGAAACGGCTGAGTTACCGGTAACTAATGATGATGTAGTAATATCATACGAAAATCCGAAAGACACGTCTTTATAATCGATCTTCACTACAGGTATCACAGCATCCTGGTAACGGTACATCACTCCCAGGGATAATCCAAATACGCTGGGCAATCCAATAGGCACTGCACGATAAGTAAACATACCACCGAATATCATCTCCTGGTAAGGTAGCATCATATCATAATCAAAATGACCTGTAAACCCGAATTGCGCGCTGAATGCAGTATGAAACCCTGCATTAAAATCCCACCTTACCGGTAATTTCACCAGCACATCAGATCCGTTAAAAGTCTCGGTTGGCGCATTTAAATGAAATGCACCTGCCCCAATGTAATAATTGAAAATACCACTTTCATCAAGCGAGCTATTCAGGCTCACACCGGCACCTATATCATAATTATTGAGCGTTTTGAAAGGTGCTATCTCACCTGTAGGATTACCCGGATCATAGTTGCCGTTAATGTACTGGCTGCTAAAGGTCATTTTACTCTGGTCTACGGAACGGTTAATATATCCTCCGGTCAACCCAACTGACAAATAAGAATTGTGCCTGTCTTCTAGCGCTTTATTATAACTGATCGATGGGTAAAGTTGTGTACTTGTAAAGCTTATTGTCCCCGCTTTATCATAAGTAACCACCATGCCAAAACTTATATAATCACCTATTGCCCGGTCAACAAGTATCCTGGTTTCACCAGACATCATAACAGTGCTATATGGAGTAGATACCGAACCCCACTGGCTCCGGTAATCAGCACCAAATTTATAGTCGCCGCTGAATATGCCGGTAAGTGCTGGGTTACGCAATATCGAATTTTCATAAAACTGTGAAAAATGAATGTCCTGCGCTTGACTGATCATACTCATCCCGAGCAACGCACTTATTGACAAACTGGTTAAAAAACGCTTCATTTTATCTGTTTTTAATATTTTGGGCAAAATTTGTTTAACGTACTATCGATACATCTCCTTTAAAATCAAATGGCTGACCACCTAATTCACAGGTAACCTGGGCTACATATACAAACACATCGGGTTCCAATACTACTCCTTTATAAGTACCATCCCATCCTGCTGCGGGATCATTGGCATTAGTATTCGTTGACTGGAATACCAACTCACCCCACCTGTTATATATACTCAACCTTGTAATGGTACCTATACCCTTGCCGCTTATATAGAAGCGGTCGTTAAAACCATCACCGTTTGGCGTAAATGTATTGGGTATAAATACCTGCCCTTCGCCACAAGTAAGGTTTATTGTTATTGTACTGCTTGATACACAACCGTAGTTTGAAGTAGCTGTAAATGTATAGGTGCTTGTAGCTGTAGGTGTAACGATCGGGTTATAGCATTTCTCACAGGATATAGCTACTGCCGGCGTCCATTCATAATCCGTAAGCAATACGTCATTGCTGATCGTTGCCCCTAACTGGACAGCAGTACCTGCAAGAACAGTGCCGGATGGTGATGCGCTCAGAACGATAGTGGGATATGGCTCTACATAAACAATGACATGTGAGGTATCACTGAAGCAGGCATTTTCCTTTATGATCACCGTATACGCTGTTGTAGTATCCGGGCAAGCTGTCGGATTAGGAATATTCGGGTCGTTCAAACCATTAGTAGGAGACCATGAAAAATAGTCAGGGTGCGAACCATCCACACTTGTGCTGGTTGTAAGTAAATTAGCACATTGGCCAAGACAAAGTATCGTGTCATTGCTAATGGTGATCTTGGTGGTATCGAGCACCGAAACCGGGAAGTAAATAGAATCCCTGCATCCATAAATACTTGTACCATATACAATATACACAAGATTTTGGGTATCTGATGCAATCGGATTAGCGCAACTATCGCACGAAAGGAAAGCATTCGGGAACCATGTATAATTAGATGCACCATGTGCTGTGAATTGTGTGGTGGATCCACGGCATACAATTCCGGGGTTAGGCGTCACACTGATTATAGGCAGCGGGTTCACAGTAACCTTAAACGTTGTTGAATCATGGCAACCAAACGAATCGATCAATGTAGCCGTGTACGTTGTTGTTATAAGCGGATCGGCATAAACTGTATCTGCAGGAGTTGTACTTAATGCAGTGATTGGCGACCACTCGAATAATGGCGCACCGATATAAGCCCCAGTGGCTATAAGCGTATCATATGCTCCTTCGCAAATGCTGTCTTTACCCGAAATATGGATATGAAGCAGCAAGCTGTCTACATGAACTGCAATGGTTGTATCATGAGAACAGCCATATTGTGTGGTACCTACAATTGTGTATGTTGTGGTAACAGTAGGGGTTGCCGTAATAGGTCCGGGGCCTACATTAGTAGAAAGCCCGGTGGACGGTGTCCATGCATATGTGCCACCAGGGCCTGCACCAGATGCAGTAAGTGTTACAAACCCGCCAATACATATTTGCGCATTAGGAGATGATGCCGGTATGATCACCGGTATCGGGTGTACTATAAATGATACATATGCATAACATCCTGTGACAGGATAAGTATAGTATATAGAATCTGTACCCGGTGAAATCCCAGTCACAAGACCCGCCGTACCTATAGTTGTGATACCCGTATTTGTGGCACTCCATACTCCGCCCGGCGATGTATCGCTCAGCTGTGTTGTAAGCCCGTTACAAACGTCTTTGGCTCCGAGTATTGGGTTTGGTACAGGATTAACTGTTACAACAGCCGTGATAAGACAGCTTAAGTTACTGGTATAAGTTACCGTTGCTGTACCATGGCTTAGCCCGGTTAAAACCCCGGAAATTGGATTTGTAAAATTCGCTGTATCTGCAGGGTTACTGCTCCATGTACCGCCTACAGAAGCATCACTCAAGGTTACAGTATACCCTACGCAAACACTGTCAATACCGGTAATAGCCGGAGGTAGCGGATTAACCGTCACAACAAAGGTCGTATAACAACCCGTAGGCAAAGTATAGGTAATATTAACAGTACCTGCAGCAACGCCCACAACCTCTACTGTATCGAAATGAGATACCGATGAAACATACGCAATGCTGGTAGGAGAACTGCTCCACGTACCGCCTGTGGTACCTGTTATTAATTGTACGCTATCCAATACACATACCTGGCTATTACCTGTGATGATGCCTGGCAGCCCATTAACTATTACAGTATCAGTAGCGATACAGCCGGTGGCTATAAGTTGGTAACTGATAACTGTAGTGCCGGCAAATACGCCCAACACAACACCAGTTGTACTACCCACAGTAGCAGCGCCTGAACTGCTTATCCATGTACCACCCGGAGTACCATCAGCTAATGTAGTTGTGAAACCTACGCAAACACTGTCTGTGCCGGTAATAGGTAATGGTAACGGGTCAACTGTTACTATCTGGGTAACATAGCAGCCCGTAGGTAATGTATAAGTAATTGTAGCCGTACCAAGTGTTACACTACAAACAAGGCCAGAACTTGAATCAACCGTTGCAATCGTAATATTACTACTGCTCCATACACCGTTTGGAGTAGCATCACTAAGTGTATTACATGTGCCGCTACAAACATTAAAATTGCCAAGTATTGTTGACGGTAACGGATAAACAGTAACTGTATAAGTTACGTAACAACCAGTTCCGAGTGTATATGTAATAGTATCTACAAGCCCGTTTACACCACCGTTCACACCGGTGACAATCCCTGTGCTTGAACCAACAGTTGCAATAGAAGTATTATTGCTGGTCCATGTGCCGCCAAAAGTAGGATCACTTAACGAAGTGGTTAAACCAACGCAGACACTATCAACTCCGGTAATAGCTAATGGTAAAGGATCCACGGTAATAATTAGTGTAGTAAGACATCCTGTAGGCAACGTGTAGGTTATGATCGCCGTGCCCAACATTAGCCCTGTTACATTACCCTCTGCATCTATTGAACCCACCGTAGGATTACCACTGCTCCATACGCCACCGCCGGTAGCGTCGCTGAAGCTATTTATTGAACCCAGGCAAACATTAGGATTGCCAAGTATCGTTGATGGTAATGGGTTAACGGTAAGCACGGCAGTCATAATACAACCTGTACCAAGTGTATAAGTGATCGTATCAAGACCGGCGGTTACGCCAATAACTACACCGGTAGAAGAGCCTATAGTAGCATTACCGTTGCTTGCGCTCCATGTGCCGGGGCCCGATGCATCAGTTAATAATGTACCCGAATTTACACAAACTGCCAGTGTTCCTGAAATAGCAGCCGGTAATGGATTAACAGTAATTATTGTAGTAGTGATGCATGTTGTAGGCAGCGTATAAGTGATAACTGCTGTTCCTGCCGAAATCCCGGTAAAACATCCGGTCGCCGTGTTAATTGTTGCAACACCTGTATTACTGCTGCTCCATGTACCGGCCGGGGTAGCATCAGTGAGGCAATTGATCAATCCCACACAAACCACATGTGGGCCTAATATTGGAGTTGGGTTAGGATTAACAGTAACAATCACCGTTGCAATACAACCTACCGGTGATGTGGCAGTGATTATTGCTGTGCCTTGAGCTATCCCTGTTACGATACCTGTAGATGGGTCAATAGAAGCAATGCCGGACGCACTACTGCTCCAGGTGACACCTGTAGTAGCATCTGTAAGTGCGGTTGTTAAGCCTACACATACACTGTCCGTTCCGGATATTGCCGCGGTCATATTTACAGTGACAACAACTGTCTGCACACAACCTGTAGGCAGTGTATAGGTGATAATAGACGTGCCAACAGTTATACCTGTAACAATAACTGTTTGATAACCTCCTAAAACACCTACTGAATTAATACTTACATTACCGTTGCTGCTGCTCCAGGTACCGCCGTCTGTAGAGTCTGTTAAAGTAGTAGTAAGGCCCTGACAAATATTCAGATTTCCCAATATCGGCGTTGAAGGATCAACATTTACTGGTTTCACCACTACACAACTCGGGCCATAAGAATAGCTGATAATCGCAGTACCTGAGTTATGCCCATCAACCACCCCTGTGGAGCCTACTGTTGCCGTATGATTATTACTGGTGGTCCACACTCCACCCAATGTAGCATCGGTTAAATTAATTGAATCCCCCTGGCAAACACTGGACGGGCCGGTTATTGCCGGTAAAGAATTTACAGTAACTATAAGTGTTGCTATACAGCCGGAAGGTAAAGTATTAGTTATTGTAGTAGTGCCTGGCGCTATTCCTCCTACAATACCCGTAATTGCTTCAATAGTTGCAACACCCGGGTTACTGCTTGCCCATATGCCACCGCCAACAGCATCGGTAAAGATGGTTGTAACGCCTACACAAAGATCTGTGCTGCCACTTATTGGCGCCATAGCATTTACAGTAACCGTAAGAGATGTAGTACAACCCAAAGCGGTAACATAAATGATATTGGCTGTGCCAACTCCTACACCCGTAACATTACCAAACACATCTACACTCGCTACTCCTGAATTACTGCTACTCCAGGTACCACCTGTAACCGCATCAGTAAATACATAAGTCTGTGTTTGGCAAATGCTGGTCTGTCCATTTATTGGTGCTAACGGATTCACGGTTACTATTGCAGTAACGATACATCCGGAGCCAAGTGTATAAGTAATTATTGATGTGCCTGCACTTATCCCGGTTACAATGCCAGTACCGGCAATAGTAGCTACTCCGGTATTACTGCTGCTCCATGTGCCGCCACCTACTCCATCACTTAATGATGTAGTTTGTCCAACACATACAGTAAGCGTTCCTAATATTGCACCTGGTAATGGATTAACAGTTACAACTGTTGTAGTAGTACATCCTGATGGTAAAATATAAGTTATAGTAGCGGTACCTGTCCCGTTTCCTGTTACAACACCTGTTGAACCTACACCTGCTATTGAAGTGTTGCTGCTGCTCCATGTACCACCGGCAGTAGCATCGGTTAAGTTGGTCGTTAAGCCAATACAAAGGGTCGGGTTACCGGTAATGGGAGAAAGTGCATTGACTGTAACTGTAGTTGTTGCAATACAACCTGTACCAAGGGTATAAGTATCAGTTACAACACCGGCCAATACACCGGTAGCAATACCTGTTGATGAGCCAATTGTCTCTATAGTCGTATTGCTGCTGCTCCATGTACCGCCGCCTGTAAGGTCTGATAAAGTAATTGTTTGCCCTGCACACACACTACCCGGGCCTAAAATAGATGTAGGAAGCGGGTTTACAGTAACAACGGTAGTAATGATACAACCTGTAGGGAGTGTATAAGTAATTGTTGTAGTGCCTCCTGCCGCGCTTAGCCCGCCAACAACACCTGTTAACGACCCTATTGAACCAACAGCAGTATTGCTACTGCTCCAGGTACCACCTACAGTTGCGTCAGTTAAAGCTGTGGTTAGTCCATAACATACACTTGTTACACCACTGATTGGTGCCGGCAACCCGTTGACCGTTAATAATGTATCAGTAAAGCATCCCGTAGGAAGTGTATAACTTATAATTGTAGAGCCAGATGATATAGCGTTAACAAAGCCTGTTATTGAATTAATTGTAGCAACGCCGGTAGAGCTGCTGCTCCATGTGCCACCGCCCGGAGGGTCGCTCAATGTAGTAGTTAAGCCCTGGCATACGATCAGGTTACCATTAATATTATTAGGTAACGGGTTAACAGTTACCATATAATAAACCGAACAGCCGGTAGGTAATTGATAAGTAATTGTGGCTACTCCCGTATCAAGTGCTGTTACATCGCCGCTACCGTCAATAAGTACTACTGTGCTGCTCCATGCACCACCCGCAGTAACATCACTTAATGTTATCGTACCACCCCATGCACAAACCTGTGTAGGCCCGGTAATAGGAGCCGGCATTGGGTTAACGGTTACTGTTACTACTGATATACAACCGCTGGGAAGTGTATAAGTAATATTTGAAGTACCGGTATTAATAGAACTCGCGGTAACATTTCCGAAAGCATCTACTGTAGCAACTGTTGTGTTGCTGCTGCTCCAGGTCCCGCCTGGAGTAATGTTTGTTAAAGTGCTTGTTCCCCCAAGGCAAAGACTTGTATTGCCGGTAGTTGGATATACAATATCTACAGTTACCACTGATGTTGCAATACATCCCGTAGATACTGAATAAATGATTGTTACGGTGCCGGGTTCAAGTCCGCAAACAACCCCGGTAGATGACCCTACTGTTGCAATAGTTGTATTGCTGCTGATCCATGTACCACCTGCAGTAGTATCGCTTAGTGTTACACATAACCCGGGGCATACCGTGTTTACACCCTGAATTGGTGTCATTGGATTTACAATTACAGGGAAAATCGCATAGCAGTTAGTACCGTATGAATAGCTTACAATCGTTGTTCCCGAATTTACACCACCGAAAATTCCGGTAGCACTGATTGTACCCACTCCTGGATTACTGCTGCTCCACGTGCCGCCGGGCGTAAGATCACTTAAGACAGTTGTCGAACCCTGGCACACATTTGCAGCCCCGGTAATAGCGTCCATTGAATTCACAGTTATCGTCGTCGTTGCGCTGCAACCGGAAGGTAAAAGGTAAGTAATAGTTGCGGTACCGGCACCGGCACCTGTTACAACTCCGGTCAATGAACCAACAGTCGCAACACCTGTATTGCTGCTGCTCCATGTGCCGCCGGTAGCAATATCACTTAACGTTACTGTAAAGCCTATACAAAGGCCCACATTACCACCGGATATCGGATCTAATGCATTAACTGTTACAACAGCTGTTGCACTGCAACCGGTGGGTAATGAATATAAAACTGTAGTTGTGTCGTTGGTAGTGCCACCGGATACACCATATACATTACCAAAGCCATCCACAGAACCTATAGCTGTATTAATAGTGCTCCATGTACCGCCGGTAGTTGCATCTGTTAAAGAAGTTGTGCTACCCTGGCATACACTTAATGTACCTGTTATTGGCGATAATGGATTTACCGTTACTACATCAGTAGCGATACAGCCTGTGGGGAGCATATAAGTTATTGTAGCAGTGCCGCCGCCGGCACCGGTAACCGTACCGGTAGCGCCTACAGTTGCAATACCTGAATTACTGCTGCTCCAGTTACCGCCTGCAGTAGCATCGGTTAAAGCTGTTGTCTGTCCCTGACATACTGTTGCAACACCTGTTATTCCTGATGGCAGTGGATTATCTGTTACAACAATAGTTGCCGAGCATCCTGTCGCCAGTATATATGTAATTGTTACAGTGCCACCTGCAACCCCTGTTCCGGTAACTACACCACTTGATAAGCCAACAGAAGCGATAGTGATGTCACTGCTGCTCCATGTGCCACCTGCTGTTGTATCAGTTAACGTTGTAGTTAAGCCATAACAAACAGTGGGGGTTCCTGAGATCGCATTGATCGGGTTAACGGTAACGGTGGTTGTTATTAAACAACCAGTAGCTAATGTATAAGTAATAGTTGTTGTGCCGGAAGCTATGCCGGTAACATCACCGGAGCCGTCAACGCTACCCACGGCAGTATTGCTGCTTGCCCATGTGCCGCCGGCCGAAGCATCGGTTAAATTAGTTGTAGAACCAACGCATACATTGAGTGGTCCGGTAATAGTTGTTGGTAACGGATTTACGGTAACGACCGTAGTAATGAAACAACCTGTGGGGAGCGTATAGGTAATGGTAGCCGTACCTGCTGTTGCGTCAACTCCTGTAACTATACCTGAGTTCAGCCCAACTGTTGCGGTAGTGATATCGCTGCTGCTCCAGGTTCCGCCGGTCGTAGCATCGGTAAGTGCGGTTGTTAATCCAACACATACACTCCCGGTACCTGTAATACCTGAGGGTGCCGGTTCAACCAGTACAGATGTGTCTGCAGTACAACCCGTAGGTAAAGTATAAACAATATCTGTTGTGCCACTCGCAAGACCCATTACTACACCGGTAGTGGAACCCACACTGCCTACAACATTATTACTGCTGCTCCAGGTACCACCGGGAGATGCATCAAATAATGTAGTTGTATAACCTGCGCATACAGTAGTGTTCCCTGTAATTGGTGCTGGCAGTGGATTTACAGTTACACTGGCAGTTACCATACAGCCTGTAGGCAGAATATAAGTAACCGTACCCACCCCGGTATCAAATCCGGTAACGTTTCCTACCAGATCAACAACAACTAACGTACTGCTCCAGGCACCACCGGTTGTCGCATCAGTTAAAGAAGTTGTTCCGCCCCATGCACATACATTCAAATTACCAGTGATTGCGCCTGGCAATGGATTTACTGTTACAACCGTAGCTGCCGAACAACCGGAAACCAGGTTGTAAGAAATAGTAGTAGTCCCCGCTACAAGGCCGGTAACATTGCCGGAACCATCAACACTTGCAACAACAGTGTTGCTGCTACTCCAGGTACCACCTGCTGTTCCATCCGTTAATGATGTGATATTACCTACGCAAACAGTCATTGTGCCACTAATCGGGGAAACAGGATTTACTGTTACCACGTATGTAGTGTAGCAGCTTGTAGGTAATGTGTAAGTAATGGTTGATGTGCCCGCAGTAATACCGGTTACTACCCCTGTACCCGAACCTACAATAGCAACAGTTTGCGCGCTGCTGCTCCATGTGCCACCTGTTGAAGCATCAGTTAAATTAACTGAAGAACCAACACATACCGTAGCAGTTCCTGTTATGCCGGCAGGCACAGGGTCTACTGTTACCGTTGTAGTCGCTGTGCAGCCAAAAGGTAATGAATATGTAATTGTGGCAGTGCCAAGTGCAACCGAAGAAACAACCCCGCTCGATGATCCAACTGTAGCAATTGTTATATCGCTGCTGCTCCAGGTACCCCCGGTAGCGGCATCACTTAATGTTGTTGTTGAGCCGGGGCAAATATTGTCATTCCCTGTTATCGGGGCTAATGGATTTACCGTAACAACGGCGGAAATTGTACAGCCTAATGGTGAAGTATAAACGATAGTCGCAGTGCCTGCAGTTACTCCGGTTACTGTACCTGAACTATTGATCGTTGCAACTGCCGTATTCAGGCTGCTCCATGTGCCGCCGCCGGTGGCGTCACTGAGTGAAGTTGTTAAACCCACACATACGCTTTCTGTGCCCGCGATAGCGGCCGGTAATGGATTTACGGTTACAGTAGCGGTATTATAACAACTTGTGGTCGATAATGTATATGATATGGTAGCCGTGCCTGTAGCAGCACCGAAAACACAACCCGATGTTCCTACAGTTGCAACACCCGTATTACTACTGCTCCATGTACCGCCGCCTGTTGCATCCGTCAGGCAATTTGTGGAACCAATACAAATATTCTTATTCCCGGTTATACCCGCCGGGTTAGGATTTACAGTTATTGTTTTAATTGCTACACAACCTAAAGGTGAGGTAGCTATGATCGTTGTATTACCGCCTGCTACTCCCGTAACGATTCCTGTTCCGGCACCATCTGTAGCCACCAAAGTATTGCTGCTGGTCCAGGTTACACCTGCGGTAGCATCGGTTAGGGTAATAGTACTCCCCACACAAACTACCGACGGGCCGTTTATCGGGAGCGTAGAATTAACAGTAACAGTGGTAGTGGCTGTGCATCCACCTGCACCCGTATAAACAATATTAGCAGTTCCTATAGCAACTCCGAACACACATCCGCCGGTACCTACCGTTGCAACAGCAGTATTAGTGCTACTCCATGTACCACCCGCAGTAGCATCAGTAAGACAACTGGTAGCACCTACACAAATATTATCATTGCCTGTAATGGGCACTGGCCTTGGCGTAACAGTTACTGTAACATTAGTTGACATATACGACGAACCGACGATAGACACTGTAATACCTGTTAATACGATTCTATAAGTTGTTGTTACAAGAAGTGCAGATGTATTATACGTAGTTGTAGGAGATGCTGTTGTAATGATTCCGGAAGCTCCTGCTATCGGACCCCAGCTTACACCACCATCAGTTGAAGATTCCCATTGATAATTAGCGGTCCATGGACCTGCTAAACTGCCCACACTGGTAGCGGTAAATGATAACACAATAGAATCACCTGCACAAAATGTAGCACTTGATGGCGTTATAGAACCACCGGAAAAACTAAAACTTGTAGCATAAGTTTCCTTTGAGAAAAATAAAGCAGCTACAAAAAAGAGTGCTGCCAACAGTTTCGTACAGCTGGACCCTGATTTTTTGATAGAGTAACGTATAAAATTCTGAAAATGAAATCGTAAAAAAATAGCCATACTGCCCGTTTTTAAAATTTAATATTTTTTTGACCGTTTTGTTCTGTTCTAATCGTGTTTATCATTTCCTATTTATGCCAAAAACCAGTGCAATAAATAGTCACAATCAAATAATAGTATAAAAGTTTCCCACAACTTGTTAGTCATGGAAGCACAGTTTACACCTTATTTGGGGTAAACATACTAAAAAATGCTTTGCTGACCGAAAGTTACGTTAATAATTTCAAAAAAAAGAGCCTGACGCATGAGCGATTTAGTTATATAATTTCCGGTTAATGGATAGTATATTTTGTTTTACAGCTAACTCATTCTACAACTATGTTATTTGACATAGCTGTATTGGGGTATATTATCCCATGGTATTACAATAACATATCAAAAAACGGGGTGTAGCAGAACGGGATTTGATATAAATACTAATTATTTCATTCTGCTTTCCGGATAAGCTTTTCCAGTTCTGAAGTATTCAAAATAATATTCGATTTATAATTAATAATGTCTTCCCATTTCCTGTTATATGGGTTAAAAGTTTGTAGCAATGCGCTCCAAACAATCTCATTGCCAGGTGTTATAATAAATACTTTCCCATATATTCCACAAATGCTGGCAAAAATAGAATGATCAGGTAATATCAGCAGGTTACCTCCTTTCGAATAAATGCCCATTGATGAAATTATTTCCGGAGATGGGATATCATCTTTGCTACCGGATTTCTCTTTTTCCAGTTGTTTTTCTGCCAGCACGTCTTCAAAAGAGCAGGTATATTCCCATATTTTCTTTAATGTATCGCCTTTTAATTTTGGCTGCTCAAACATTAATATTTGCGGCAATGCATTTTTGTGGCAAGCGTTGTTGTTATATAAATACAAATTCCCCTCATCCGTTGTCTTACAACTATGCTGTCCACAAAACCAATCATTACCTGCTTCATTCTGTACATGCTTCGCCAGTTTGCCATACACGTTAATTACTTCCCCTTCCGGGTATTTCACCTTTATTATCGAACTAATGTCTTTGAACGAAATGTATGCAGCTTGTTCATGCTCATCAAAATAGAATGCATTTTCATGCACATCAACTATTTTCCCGGCCCCCTTGATATCATAAAGGTCAGTCGTAAGATATTTAGGATCGATGCCCTTAAAATATTTTGATGATTTCCACGACCATACAATGTTACCATCATGGTCATATTCAATCAGCGTACCGAATGCTTCTTTTTTTCTATTGGTATCGCTTGTCTTCTGAGCATTACCTGCAGCCCATGGTATAAACTCAGTACCCAATACCATATAATGCCCGTTACTGAGTTTCATAAGTTCATGATGATAGTATTCTATGCTATCACCGCTTACCTTGCCATTATTCGGTCCTTTCCATAAAACATCACCGTCATAATTTATCTCATAAATATTCTGGTCCAGGAGAAACGTAATTGTACTTTGTGGCGTAAGCTTCATATCCCATACTTTACTTTTGGGGGTACTGAGCCGTTCCGGCAAGTACCATACAGGATTTCCATCCATATCATATAATGCCTTGGAGCCATCCATGAACGTGTATGCATCCTTATATTTTTCGGCTTTCTTTAATACTTTCAGCCGGGTTACATTAGTATCTACTGACGATGCTATAATGCAGCTGAAATGGTGACGAATACTTGCTTTGTGGGTCTTGGTTTTGCTAAAAAAAACTACACGCCAGGTATACTCTTTCCCAAATGCAGGCACCTCAATGATAGCTTTTCCTTTCTCGCAATCTCTGGTAATTATCACATTCTTTCTGAACTCCTCATCATTGCTGCAATTTCCCATAGCAACTTCTACTGTACAATCGCTATCCTCTTTCATGACCGGATATGAAAACCCTATGATCCTATAATGCAACATAGCATTTTCTTTGGGTAGGATTTGCGCAATTAATACATTTTGCAGCGCACAAAAAATAAATAACAACTTTAAAATTCTACACATATGGCAGTTGGCGAATAAATACCTCTTCATTTCAAATATACTGCAAAAAAAGCCGCCCCTATATTCCGGGGCGGCCTTTCTTTGATTTGAGAGTTTCATCTATTATCTCATAAACAATAGTTCACGATATTTTGGTAACGGCCACAATTTATCGTCTACTACTAATTCCAGTTTATCAGCGTGGTAGCGTATTTTATCAAAATATGTTTTCACCTCGTGACAATATTTCAAAGCACGCTTGTGTATATCTGTTATTTCATTTGCTTTCTTGCGTGTCTCCAGCATAGCCTCTACATTATCATTAATGTTCTGGATATGCCCGCTGATAACTTCTACAAGATTCAGTTGGGCTTTATATGTTTTCTTATCTAGGCCAATTTCTTTCAGGCCCTTCACATTTTGTATCAGTGTATTCTGATAATTTATAGCTGCAGGAAGAATATGATTTGTAGCAAGATAACCCAGTAGCCGCGCTTCTATCTGTACCTTCTTTATATACTCTTCGAGCATTATTTCATGGCGTGCTTCGAGTTCCCGCTTGCTATAGATGCCGTTATCATAAAATACCTGTTTACCTTTTTCCGTTACAAAAGCATCCAGTGCTTCAGGAGTTGTTTTAAAATTGTTCAGCCCACGGCGTTTAGCTTCTTCAGCCCATTCTGCACTATAATTATCGCCTTCAAACCTTATTTTCTTCGACTTGGTAATATAATCGCGCAGCACTTGCAGCACAGCGATTTCCTTCTTATCTCCCTTCTCTGTAAGCGCGTCCACATCTTTCTTAAACTGCTTCAGCGTTTCTGCCATAATGGTATTAAGTACCACCATTGGTGATGCACAGTTTGCAGAAGATCCTACAGCGCGGAATTCAAATTTGTTGCCGGTAAAAGCGAATGGACTCGTACGATTACGATCTGTATTGTCCATCAACAATTCAGGTATCTGTTTGTGAATATCCAGTTTCAATATCACCTCGTCCTGTTCTGTGAATTTTTCTTTTACCCTGGTTTCCACTTCATCCAATACATCACTCAGAAATTTACCTATATATACAGAGATAATAGCTGGTGGCGCTTCATTGGCTCCCAAACGGTGATCATTATTTGCAGAAGCAATAGCTCCACGCAACAGATCATCATAGTCGCATACCGCTTTTATTGTATTCACAAAAAAGGTAAGGAACATAAGATTGGTACGTGGCGTTTTGCCAGGTGAAAGCAGGTTCACACCTGTATCAGTTGCAAGGCTCCAGTTATTGTGTTTGCCGCTTCCGTTCACACCCGCAAATGGTTTTTCATGAAGTAACGCTTTCAGTTTATGGCGTTTAGCTACTTTATTCATTACATCCATTAGCAGCGTGTTGTGATCCACGGCTATATTGCATTCTTCAAATATAGGCGCACACTCAAACTGTGATGGTGCCACCTCATTGTGACGGGTGCGTAATGGTATGCCCAGTTTGTAAGATTCCTGCTCAAAGTCCTGCATGAATGCATATACACGCTCAGGTATAGAACCAAAATAGTGGTCTTCCAGTTGCTGGCCTTTCGCCGGGCCATGGCCTAGCAGTGTACGGCCGCACATCATAAGATCAGGGCGGGCATTTGCCAGCGCCTCATCTATTACAAAGTATTCCTGCTCCCAACCAAGGGTAGCTGTAACCTTACTTACATTTTTATCAAAAAAGTGGCAAACATCAACTGCCGCTTTATCAAGAGCAGCTATAGATTTCAGCAGTGGCGCCTTATAATCCAGTGACTCACCATTGTATGCTATAAATATCGTAGGGATACAAAGGGTTTTACCAGAGCCCGCCTCCATAATAAATGCAGGAGATGATGGATCCCATGCGGTATAACCACGCGCTTCAAATGTGGCGCGGATACCCCCGTTTGGAAAGCTGGATGCATCGGGCTCCTGTTGTATAAGTGCGTCTCCGTCAAAAAGTTCTATAGCAGTACCATCGCTTTTTATAGTGAAGAAAGAATCATGTTTCTCAGCGGTAGTACCCGTTAGTGGCTGGAACCAGTGTGTGAAATGCGTTACCCCTCTTTCTTCAGCCCATGATTTCATTCCGGCTGCTACCTGGTCGGCCATGCGGCGGTCTACCCTTGATCCGGTTTTTGCGGAGTTCATGAGGCTTTTGTAGGCCTCATCACTGAGGTGTTCGCGCATTGTGCGGCCTGTAAATACATTACTCGCGAAAATGGCAGTTATTTTTTTCTCTCCATATCCGTGGATCTTTTTCTCCTCGGCATTGGCTACCGATTGAAGTGCTTGAAAACGTATAGATGGCATAATATTAAATTTTATGCAAATCTAGCATTTAAAGGTTATTTT
>CAIRZD010000161.1 GCA_903882965.1 uncultured Bacteroidota bacterium | reverse complement strand
CCAATTACATTGAGTTATACAACAGACGGTATAAAAGTGGACCAGAATTCCTCAGACGTTGGTTTAGGATGGAATATAAATATCGGAAGCATTACACGAGACTTCGGTGCTTTTGAGCCAGATTATACGTTTACAGGTTCAGAGTTAGCAATGCCGGACGTTACTGGTTATACTTATGGCAATAAAAAACTTAAGTCGGTCGATGTTGAGACTGGTACGACCTCAGCGTCTTACATAGCCCCAATAGGTCAAAATAAGATAATAGACTATAATTATGCAACTGGAACCGCGCCCGATAACTATGTTGTAAATGTGCCTGGGCTTTCTTCAAATGATTTCTGGAACAAAAACGCAGCTGCTGATGCTACATCTCCCACACCTGTATTTGTTTTTTCCGAAAAGGAAAGCTGGCAAATCGGTTATCAAAAACAGACATTTACAGTTGCACAGGAAATATCCCGGATCAATGAATACTGTTACAGTTCCTTCCTGCCTGACGCTGTCGATTTAGACAATCATTATAATATGGCATCAGCAATTGGCCTATTTCCTTATGTTCCTAATGGTCAAAGTTCAACATGTGTTTTTAGCCCCGGTCAACCAGGGATACCTGGTATTGGAGCTTTACCACCTGTACCTACTACCACAGTTATGTTTGGTTTCACAACGGGGCCAGAACCTTTTGCTCCATCTACTACTTCTAGTGGTCAGACAGTTTTAAACCCAAATGCTACTGTACAATATGAAGACTATTCACAATTTATGATCACGACTGACGATGGCACCAAATATTTATTCGCACGGCCCTTGCGCGGACAAAAATACCTTTTTACTGAGGAACCTTTTTGGAGTACTTCTGTAAATGCACCATGGGCTAGTGGTGTACCTATGGGTGGATATGGTTGGAGTTTTGGAGAATTTTGGAAAACCGATTTTATAGCAGAATGGCTGCTGACCGAAATACATAGTAATGATTACTATGATGCGAATTCTGATGGGATAGCTGATGATGGGGACGATGGGGACTGGATAAGGATAAATTATGGTACCGCTTATCAGTGTGAGAATAATACACAGCTCCCGTATGGATACCTTGTACCCGCTCACCGAGAATTTTTGAATTTTGTTGAAACAGACAGGCCGTCTGCGATATGGAAGGAGCGCGCGTATGTGTCAACAATTACTACTCCTGTAGAAGTGATCAATTTTGCAACCGAGAACCGCTTTGATGTAAACCATGACTATTTTAGGAAGCCGTTCAACCGTTATAACGGCGAGTATGTGTATGAAGATGTTCCATTTAATAATAGCGCCTTTGGGCCAGCTTCTTGTTCCCCAATCCCCTGGTCTTTTTCTACAGGAGATAATTTATATCCTAACCCCGCTTTACCAGATTGCCATACTATAGTAAATTATCCTGCGGAGTTGATGAGATATGATAATGCAATCACTAATGAAAATATCTCTGGAACTAATGCAGTAGTTCAATGTGTGACATTAAATTATGCCCCTGTGGGTTCCTCACGGCAATTGGCAGTTTCCAACCATCTTATAATTGATAACGATGGCACCTTTAAAGATTATGATCCGAGTACTTGCGGATTTATACCAACATCAGCTGGTCAAATAGGGCTGGATCCCTCATATTTCCCTCATACAACCGGCAGAGGAAAAACAACTTTGATTGGCATAGATTATCGCGGCACGTCCTCATCCTCTACAAATAAAATTTCTTATACTTTCGGTTACGGTAATAATCCGGCATATGACAATATTCATATGCAGCAGATATGGTCCCTTGCCTCGGCCGGAGTTCGCGAGTCCAGATCATCAGTTATGAAAAGATGGACTGGTATAAGAACCATTCAAGACCCGAGCCATCCGGGAACATCTTATAATCTCCCCAACTCGATGTTGCCATGGAAATCACTTATGATAGATCATACTGCTACTAATGAAACAGCATCAGGTGCAAGCGGAATTAGATTTACGTCAACAACAAATTGGGGCAACCCGGTGTATGAAGACGAATTGGGCTATTATTATGATGGTTCAACACCCAATCAAGGCAGAGATGCATGGTGCTTGTCTCAGATAACCCTGCCATATGGAGGCAACGTCAACATAAAGTATGCACTAGACCAGTCAGACATTAATAACGATAGATTGAACTGGAACATACCTGATTATTGCTTGCCAGAAATCGGATACTATAATAATGTAGCCATTAACACAAGTATTTTACAGCAGTTAGATAACGAATGGGAGTCCCCTTTGCCTTCGTTGTATACCTCGGGATCCTCTTTCAATCCGCCATTTGGTAATAATTTCCCTCAGCTAAACAATGAATATTACTACTATATGAATGAAAATACGGGTGGCCTAAGAATAAGTGAGATAGATTATAACGATAACTTTGGAGCACCTACAGTTACTAAGACGTATAATTACGGAACAGGGCACTATACTGCACCACCTGCTGATTATTGGCAAAATTACATAACCGGTTTTGAACAATTTATGTATAACGACTATATAAAACATGGGAATCTTAATGCCGATGGATACGATGAAGTTGACGATGTGACTCCACAAGTGCCAGATTTCAGTGCATTTTACGCACAGTTGATGCGACTCAACATGTCATTGAAGATCGACCCATCATACAGGAAAAATGCAAAACACTACTATGAATATATTGAAGAGGTGAATAGTGATGGTGGGAAAACTAGATGGTATTACGGGGCATTAATCCCCAACACATCATTATCAAATCCCAGACTAGTTTACGCACCTATGAAATACGGCTTAATCAAATTCGGCAACTACGACCGGCAAAACAATGTTGATATGTTGAGCACCGACCTAAATCAAAATCTGGAATTGGGAAAATATAAAACGGAGTATTACAATAACTTAGGGCAACTATTAAAGCAAGAGAGTGCGGATTTTACTTATACGATTTTTAACTCTAATTCCATTCCATTTTCTGGCGCTGGTGTATCAATGGCCTACGGTGATTACTTTCCCTACGTTCCTGCATGGCAGCATTTTATGACCACTTTATGTCCTACAGATCAAGGCCTTTTTAGTAGCTCACCTGATTGCAGTAGCATAACTGCAGGCTGCGTTTGCTGCAATGGCGGGCTTGGATTACAACCAGTCTCTGCCCTTCCTTCTTTTGACCTTCCTTTTGGTTTAACTTATCACGAAAACCAACTTTATAACAATATACCTTCATGGTTGCTTACATCATCTGGAGAATACGCGGACAGTGACCCCCTAATTCCGCGCGAAGGTGACCCCACCATTCCGCGTCAAAGTGACCATCCTTTTCCACGGTAAAGTGACCCCTCTAAAATAGTTGAGTGCTCAGT
>CAIRZD010000160.1 GCA_903882965.1 uncultured Bacteroidota bacterium | reverse complement strand
TTACATGCATATCTATCCCATCATATAAATCATCATAATTCACATCCCGACATGGGTGAATACCCGTAGCCCAGTGTGCGGAATCATTACCAAGAAAATAATTATAATATACCTGCAATGGTTTTTCCCCTGTAATTTTAGGTGTGCCGGCGCCTTCAAATGTCATTTTGTATACATGGAATTTGAGTCGGGGTTTAATTTTTGTTTGTCCATGATGATAATAGTCGACCTTGTAATTATTATCCTGGTCGCTAAGTACGTAGCGGAACCCATCTTTTTCTAATAGCACATCGCCACCCGGAGTAGCGGCTCTATATGTAAACCAACTTCCCCATTGCCCACGGTTTTCAACAAATTCGATAGGGGATTGTGCGCATGCAATTTGTGCAACGACAGACAGGAAGCAGCATAGAAGTATGAAGCGCGCTTTCATTAGATATTTTTATAATTATGGTAGTAAATTTAAGCTTTTTCCTATAAATAGACGGAAAAAAAACGAAAAAGGTAAGGCAGTAATAAAAAACAATTAAAACTTATAAATTATTGAGGTGTAATTGTGTTAGAATAGAAATAGGAGACAAATCTACGCAGGGGAGGAGCGCCCCTGTAATGGAAGGACATTTAGACAGCTTAATTTACCATTTTATCTGCACAGCAACTGCTCGCGAAAGCATCAGGTTTGGCTTTAAATGCATAGCCCATACCAAGTATGTAACCCATTGCTTCACGTAGTGCTTCATTACTTTTAAATTGTGGATTGGTATTGATGTCGGCATGTACCTCCATGTCTACGTCATACTTGTTGAACAGGTCGCAAAGCTCATAGGCGATCTCTATGCTTTTTGCCACTTCCACAAGCATACGCTCTTTGATGGAATAAGGTTGCTTTGTTTTATCATTACTGATAAACATAAAACCACCACGTTTTTCCCTCAGAAATACGATCACAGTAGCAAACTCTGTTTCAGCGCTTCGCACTTGTGAGTCAGTACCGATACATACTTTAAGCTTGTATCCCGCATTTGTTTCCCTGATAATAGCTTCTTCTACCGCCTTTTTAATAGGAGCACGCAATGGTTCCCCGCTGAATCGTCGCCATAACATAAGTATAAATTTTAGTTATACTAAAGTTAGGTGGTATATGATTACCAAACTTTTAAGTGCTTATTAATTTAATGTGAAATGCACAAGATATTAACAATGGTGCTAATTGCTGACCGGCCAACCCATTACACATCGGATAAACGTAGTATGGTGGACTATACTATTTTATCAGTAGCCTAACAATATGGCATGACCTTTATTAATCATAAATCCTAACGATGTTTGTGCAGGCCCAAATAGATTATTAATGAAGGTGACGTACTTAAATCCAATTAATTCATCCACCTTTTTATTGCTTATGTATAACCCCTGAGGATCATACTTTATCGTGTAAATTAATAAAGTGTCAATAAGTTTGTCGGCAATAAGCATGTTTGTTATCTGGTCATACTTGTTTTGTATTGCAGGATTTACCGGCTTATTCTCAGTCCTGAATCTGGATGATGGATTGAATATATCTTTGGGACTTATTGTTGCATTATTTGTCATTGAGAAGCCATTTTGAGTACTCATATGATTTCTAGAAAAGAAATTTTTAATTTTATTGCTATACACCATATTTGTAACATCGTCTAATCGATAGTTATTTATTATTACAATGCCGTTTAGATAACTAAAACTATAGCGGTCATATGGCTTGATAAACCCATCAATGAAAGCATCAACAATTACAAAGTTTCGATCATGGCATTCATACATCGTTAAACTGACTTTTTGCAGTTCATTTTTAAAACTATCAGAAACCTGGCTATATACTATCACTTTATTAGCTAATAAAGTGATCATTATTGCAAATATTTTGAGCAGTGCTTTGCTCTTGTTTTGTAGGTGCTTCATATAGTATTATTCACCAGCCAGCAAAACCTGCCATGCTTTATTCACATCCTTAGCTTCAAGCAATTCTTTCGCATACAAATGCAACGCATCTCGTTTTGCATCTTCGTCATGTGTATGCTCCTTCAGTATTTGCGACATACGATAGTCTTCGAATAGATCACTTACAATCGGTATTACAGTACAGTTGCCCAGCATGCCCAGTTCATTGCCCGTAAGTATTTTGCTGCAGCGGATGTTGCTGGGTAGTGCATCTACACCTACGCCCAGCTCTATATTTGGTTTATGCACTTCAAATATAGCGCTACCGGATGCGCGGCAGTAATAGTCGCCACCCATGCGGGCTACAAGGTCTATTTTGTTTGGGTCTATCCTGCCTTGCTCATCCAGTATGTTATCATCGATGTGCATGCAAACCACTTCGCAGATAATAAGATTTGCCGCGCCGCCTTCCTTGCCTGTTTCTATTACCTGCAATAATTTACATTCCAGTTGCACGGGCGATTCTTTTACCCTGAATGGTTTTACCATATCCGATTTCAAAGGCGTAAATCCCGCCTTCACAAATTCATCCACGCCTTTCGGATATTCGCAACTGGCCAGGTTTGCCTGCTGCACTATATTATAGTTCACTACGTTTATCACAACCTCTTTTGTCGCATACACATTTTCAAGCGTATGCTTAATTGTATTATCGCGTACTCTGCGGGCAGGCGAAAAAATACATATTGGCGGTTTGCTCCCGAAAACATTAAAGAAGCTGAAAGGAGATAAGTTGGCATTTCCCTCATTATCTATTGTGCTTGCAAAACAAATGGGGCGTGGCGCCACCGAGCCTAATAAATAAGCATGAAGTTGCGCCGTCTTTATTTCTCCCGGAATTATTCTCATTAGTTTCTTATTTCAAAATTTGCCAGATCTACGAACTCTTTTACCCTTGCATCAATATCTGCACCATTGATTTCCTTCATTCTTGTTGGTCCAAATTTTTCCACACAAAAAGAAGCCATCGCCGACCCGATTATTACCGCAGCCTTCATACTTTCAAATGATGTGTCTTTGATACGTGCCAGGTAACCTATAAAGCCCCCTGCAAAAGTATCTCCTGCGCCCGTTGGGTCAAAAACATCTTCCAGTGGTAATGCCGGTGCGGAAAATATTTTGTCGCCGTGAAATAATAATGCGCCATGTTCTCCCTTTTTGATGATCACATGTTTTGGCCCCATTGCTTGTATCTTCTTTGCGGCCTTCACAATTGAATGTTCGCCACTCAGCTGGCGTGCCTCACTGTCATTTACCATCAGTAAGTCTACCATCCCAAGCACTGTTTTTAATTCATCCATCGCAATATCCATCCAGAAATTCATTGTGTCCATAATGATGAATTTCGGGCGTTTATGCATTTGTTTCAATACACTAATTTGTATAGATGGAGCCAGGTTGCCCAGCATCACATATTCACAGTCTTGATAACTGCCTGGTATCTTAGGGTCAAACTGAGCCAGTACATTCAGTTCGGTAACTAAGGTATCCCTCGTATTCATGTCAAGGTGATAACGACCACTCCAGAAAAAACTTTTACCATCGGGCACTACTTCCACGCCTTCAAATTCCACGCCGCGTGCCTGGAGTTGGGTTATTTCTTCCTGCGGGAAATCACCGCCAATTATAGAAACCTCTTTTATTGGTTTTATGAAGTTTGATGCCGCCCATGTAGCGTATGTTCCTGATCCGCCTACTATTCGGTCTACTTTTCCAAAAGGGGTTTCCAGCGCATCAAACGCCATTGTACCTACCATCAATAATGACATGTGTATAAAATTTGCAGCAAATGTAATGGATATGATTTGGAAATAGGAATATGCGTTTGGCAGGGAAATGAAACATTTCCAATAAATATATTTGTGAGCTTGGATATTCTGGATATTTGGATAATATTTGTAACATAATCTTTCTTAATTAAACATAAATTTCATGAAAAAAATAATTGCTGTTTTCATGCTACTGTTCTTTGTGCATAATTCTTATTCGCAATTTTTGAATAGGAGAAACAACAGGCCGGCAGCTGCCCCAACCAATGATGGATCTCCGGAGTCTAAAATTGCCATAGAAAAAAGTGGTGCTATAGCAGATTATAAAGCCAAAAGGTACCCTGCAGTAGTAGGGCGGTATGTTTTTCTTGTTGATTCCCTTAATTACCCCGACGACACAACGGTGAATAATATGGCAGGGTGGAGTGGGCCTCTGTTCGGGTCGGTAAAATATTCAGAGCATTATATTGCTTCGTTGAATAAGTTATATGAGCGCCTGTCTGCAAAGGACAGCCGGTGGTTTTATATATGGGGGGCTATGTATTCCAACTTCAATGTTTATAACCGGGACATGGTTGCAGCCCATAAAAATGACTCCATCGCAACCAAATACTTTTACATGTACAAAATGAACCATGCAGGCAAAGAGTACAACGACCTTATGCCTAAATAAACTTTTAAAAACAATTGTATGAGAAAGAACCTATTACTTATCGCAGCCCTGCTGTTTACTTTCACACAGGGTTTTGCCCAGGTCACTGTTGATGAGATCAAAGAGGATTATAAAAAGAATCCCCAGCGTGCCATCAGCGAATATATCAATAAAGCTGTTGTTACCATGCGTGTGAAGGTCAATGGTGTTATCCGCACATCAAGTATTAATAAGCTATATGACAATATTGTTTTCGTAGATTGCAAGGACAGGCGTTCTTCTTTTTCGGTGAGTGCATGGGATGTTAACCTTGAGGATGCGCTGAAACTGAATGCAGGCGACAGCATTGTAGTGCAGGGTACACTTTCCGGCAGGGGCGAAGCAGCCAACTCCACTAATTGGGATGGCAAGGACGTGCTGCTCAGAAAAGCCAAAATACTACAGGTGATAGGCGCTGATAGCAAACTGATAGACGATGCGAAATACAAATACGACTGCCCTGATTGCACGACCGACCTGAAGAAATTTCACGACTATGTCGTTGAGAGCGTTGCGAACCATATTCGCGCACAAAAGGAATATATCGATAAACCGCTTACAATCACAATAACGGTAAAAGAGTTTCGCAAAGCCAGTGTTGGCCGTAACGATGCGGGGTTCGTTGGTTATGCATATGATGGGCCTTACCGCAATAAAATCACAGTGGTAGGCATGGATGCGAAAGACCAAAACAAAATAAACATTGGCGATGAGATAGTAGTGAAAGGTAATCTTATAGCACCTATGGTAGGTATGAGTGAAGAAGAGATGAATTCTAATGCATGGTTGAAGTGCATGAAACTTGTGTCAACACATACAGGTCACACAAAGCATTGTATGCATTCCGTGTCTGAGAAGAGAGACGGAGTAAATACAAGCAAAACCGTCAACTGCCCATGTATACTGAAACAGGAACCATGCAACTGTTATATTACTGAGAATGGGGCGTCAGTTTGCGTTGGTAAAAAACACCTGGTATATACAGTAGTGGCCGTTAGCAATGTGGATAGCATGCATGTGCTTACCTTTCCCACAGATACTATCGAAGAGTATTTCTACCAGGCAGGTAAGATGGGCGCTTATCAATATCTTATAATACACCGTAACGGAGTTGTCGGGTTCAAGGAGATACAATACGATCTTGATGGGGCAATAACAAAACAATGGCAACCGGGCGTAAGCCCAATGCCTAATGTCGCAAGGCTGGCACGTGGAGATGAGAACCCGGGCATCAAAACGATGAAGTCTTATTTCTATACAGGTTATACAATGAAGGAAGAATTGTACATTGACGATAAGTGGGTGCGCCCAGAAAGTATAGTAGATGATTTCGCCGCACCCATTATGGAAAAATAGTAAGCTTCCCTACAAATACTTTAATGAGGTCCTAAAGCATTTGTTTGTAGTAAATGTTTATTTTGGTCTTCCGGGAAATCCCGGAAGACCAAAAAACTTATAAAATCTAATCAGGCAGGATTATACCACTTACATCATTGTTTCCTTTACCCTATCCAGTCTTTTGCAAAGATTTTTTGCTTTATCAAATTGTTTTGATTCAAGAGATTGCGCGATGTCAATTTTCAATCTTTTTTTTATTTTATTATACTG
>CAIRZD010000159.1 GCA_903882965.1 uncultured Bacteroidota bacterium | reverse complement strand
TAATTTTTTTTGCCCCAAAATGAATTGTATTACTTAAAGATCGCAAAAGTTTTTTACAATTGCTTCAATTCACTCACCAATGATTGTAAAACCTTTTTAGCATCCCCGAAAAGCATGGAGGTTTTCGGCCTGAAGAACAGCTCGTTCTCAATACCGGCATAGCCTGGCTTCATACTGCGCTTGTTTACGATCACATGTTCTGCTTTTTCTACCTCTAGTATAGGCATCCCGAATATAGGGCTTGAAGGGTCTTCTTTTGCCGCAGGGTTTACTACATCATTTGCCCCCAGGATCAATACCACATTGGTTGTGCTCATTTGCTCGTTGGCATCTTCCATTTCCAGCAATTTTTCATACGGTACGTCTGCTTCTGCTAGCAACACATTCATATGCCCCGGCATACGGCCGGCCACAGGGTGAATGCCGTAGCTTACTTCCACGCCTTTTTCCTCCAGTACTTTTTCCAGTTCATGACAGGCATGTTGTGCCTGTGCTACTGCAAGGCCATATCCGGGTATGATCATTACCTTCTGGGCATATGCCATAAGCACAGCGGTATCATTAAGTGATATTTCTTTATAGTTACCCTGTTCTTTTGCTTCACCTGAAGCACTGGCTTTTTGTGCGCCAAACGACCCGATAAGTACATTCTTCAGTGAGCGGTTCATAGCTTTACACATCAATATGGTAAGTATGGTACCGGCAGACCCTACGAGTATACCACCTGTAAGCATCACAGGATTGTTGTAAAGGAAGCCGCCAAATGCCGCCGCCACACCTGTAAAAGAATTTAATAATGATATTACCACGGGCATATCTGCACCACCAATGGGCATTACAAATAATATACCATATAAAGCCGCAAGTGCCAGTATACCATAAAATAAACCCGGCATGGCTGGGAAAAAGCCACCTACTACCAGCACAACAAGTGTTATCAATCCTGCGAAAATTATAAAGTTGATCGCTTGCCCTCCGGGTATGGTTTTGTCTTTTATGCGGCCATTGAGTTTGCCCCATGCTATCACACTGCCTGCAAAAGAAACAGTACCTATCAGCATCCCCAAAGCTATTACCAGCATAGTGCCGGTTTCTTTTACTTCCGGCTTGTTATATTCGACCAGCGATATCAGCATGGCACACGCACCACCCATACCATTAAACAGGCTCACCATTTCCGGCATGGCGGTCATCTGCACTTTCTTGGCAGCCATAGTACCCACAACTGTACCTATTGCAAGTGCCGCGAATATCCATACGTAATTATGTAACCGCTGGCCACCATGTTCATAAAGGAATATAGTGGCAAATATTGCAATGATCATGCCTGCCGCTGCTATTAGATTTCCCTTCCTTGCTGTATCCGGATGCGACAGCATTTTCAAACCCATAATAAATGTAACCGAACCTATCAGGTAACTTAGTTGGAGTATTGCGCTTTCCATTATTTGTTTTTTGGAATTTGGAATTTATTTTTTTTATTTCTTTTTCTTTTTACTAAACATTTCCAGCATGCGGTCGGTAACTACAAAACCACCTACCACATTAAGTGTACCTAGTATTACAGCCAGAAACCCCAGCGTAAGAGCCAGGTAGTCATTTTCCGGCGCCTGGCCCATAACAATTATGGCGCCGATGATCACCACGCCATGAATGGCATTTGCACCACTCATCAGCGGTGTATGCAACACAGATGGCACCCGCGATATTACTTCTATACCCAGGAAAATAGAAAGGATCACGATCGTTATCAAACGATAGGTTGCCGGATCGGTAAACAAACTGATAATGGTATCCATGTTTTTTATTTGTTATTTAATTGAAGCTCGATTTATGACTCACGACTTATGACTGTTACGCAGGCACCCCTGTTAATGCAAGCACACGCTCATTAACTATTTTGCCTTCGGAGGTAATGCAGGTGCCCTTCACTATATCATCCGCATAATTCAGGTTCAGCCCGCCATCTTTATCTATGATCAGCTTGGCAAAATTGAGTACGTTCTTGCTGTATAGTTTGCTGGCATCAGCAGGTGTGGTCGCTGCAAGTGCAGAGTTACCTATAATGGAGACCCCGTTGTGCATTACCGTCTTGTCATTTTCAGTAAGGTCTGTATTGCCGCCGGTCACTGATGCTATATCCACGATCAGTGAGCCGGCACGCATATCTTCTATCATTGCCTTTGTAATTAATATCGGAGCCTTTTTGCCCGGTATCTGTGCAGTGGTAATTATGATGTCTGATTTCTTTGCATGCTCATGTATCTTCTCCCTTTGCCTACGCTGGAAATCTTCACTTTGTTCTACCGCATAACCACCGGCTTTTGATGCATCTGCAGCACCTTCCACCTCCACAAATTTTGCACCAAGGCTCATTACTTCTTCCTTCACTGCAGGGCGGGTATCAAATACTTCTACTACAGCGCCAAGCCTTTTTGCAGTAGCTATTGCCTGCAATCCGGCCACGCCGGCACCCAATATCAGCACCTTTGCAGGTGGTATGCTCCCTGCTGCTGTCATGAACATCGGGAAGTACCTGCTGTATTGTGTAGCTGCAAGCAGCACCGCTTTATATCCTGCAATGTTAGCCTGCGAACTCAGCACATCCATAGATTGGGCGCGCGTGGTTCTTGGTATAGTGTCAAGGCTGAAAACAGTATATCCCTTATCCGCCCACTGCTGCATCAATGCAGGATTGAACAATGGTTGGAAGATGCCCATCAGCACTGCACCTGCTTTTGCATTTTTAATATTCCCCGGTTGCAGCGAGAGTACCATATCTGCCGATGAGCTGATCTCTTGTACCTCTTTTATCACTGC
>CAIRZD010000158.1 GCA_903882965.1 uncultured Bacteroidota bacterium | reverse complement strand
TTCCTGCGGAGCATTTGGAATAAAGTCGCCTTTCTTTGTTTCTTTCTTTGGCGAAGCAAAGAAAGAAAAGAGAAGAAGGAAAAAGCCCAATGATTAATGACTCAGTTGAAATGCGGAATTATAAGAAAACTCATAAATAATGAAAACAAAAAAAAAGGATGTCCCAACCAAGCACATTTTCGCAACATTTTTGAGACATTTTTGAGACATTTTCATCCCCTCAAAAAAACCAACACCAAACAATATGATACACCATAAAAACACCCCAAAAGCCCCACCACACATACATAAGCAAGGCTACCACAAAAAAATAAAAACTACCATAACGGTAGTTTTTATACACTTCAAAATATTTATTTTAATTCCTAATGCCACAGCAGCATCAGCTTCCTCGTTTCAGTATGCCCCCCCACCGTCAGCGCACAATAATATATCCCCGACGACAGTATATCCCGTTGAAAAGTATATTTCTGCTGCCCCGCATTCATCACCCCGTTTGCAAGCGTACTCACCAGCCGCCCGCTTTCATCATATACCCGCAGCAATACATTGGCACTTTCTTTCAGGCTAAACGCTATCGTCGTCATATCCGAAAACGGATTCGGGTAATTAGTAAAATTAAGATCATACCCGCTCGCAGCAACATTCTGCACAGAAACCACACCACTTATTGATGTGATATGTGTCGAGTACATCCCGCTTGAATGCGTCGCAATAACGGTCAGTCCATCAGTGGCACGGTAGTCTATCATATCCACAACCGAAGCACCAATATTAGCAGCCCCCTGCTGCACCCACACTGTAGAATCGGCAAGTGTATCAAGGTTAGTGGTAGCAAATAGCCCTACACTCGTGCCTACCAGGTATACCGTTCCATCAGTTACCGGAATAATACTTGCCCATCTTAATGAAGGCCCATTACCGGTCCCTGTAGGGTTTGCTTCCAGGTTGCCCGCCACCTTCTTCCAGGTGCTCCCCCCATCCGACGAATAAAATAAACTATAAACACCGTAATTAGAAAACACAACAAGTAAATGATCGCCATTAGTAGGGTCCACAGCTATACACGAAACATTAGCCCCAGCCGGAAAAGTAATGGATGTAATAGTAGTCCGTGCCGGATTTCCTACATTAGCATTGTCTATCCGGTACAATTGCCTGAAATTAGTTCCATAATAAACCCTGTTAGCCGGAACCTTAGAGACAGCAATAGCAGTAATTGCAGTGTTCGTAGTTGGAACTGAATCATTGAACTTTATCCAATTAGTAGAAATAGTATCCCAGTTACTAGCATATGGTATACCCGAAAGATTATTGTTTCTCCATAGGCATCTACCAGCCGCCAGGTACATTATATTATTGTCATTAGGATCAAGAATATATGGATTTACAAACAGGTAGCCAAAACCTCCGATTGGATCAATGCGTGCAAAGCTATCTACAACTCCGGATGCATTTAATTTAGCACGCATCATTCTACCACTTTGAATACTGAAATAGTAGGCTTTCCCACTATCGGCAATAGCGCAGAATGAGCCGTCTCCTCCGCGTGGTGTTACCCACGGACTTGTAAGTGACGCTGAGTTTGTATACCAACTACCATTATCCTGAGCACCACCAATGATAATATCATTGTTCATAGCATGGTCTATAGCACAGGTATAAAACATTGTGGATATATAGCCGTTATCCAGCGATGTCCATACTACACTGGCAGCTGTGTTGTCGTTGGTAATAAACATACCTCCATCATTAGCAGAGAACATCTTATTCGGATTGCTGTGCAAAAAAACAAGCCCATGCTGGTCCGGATGATGATCCGGGTATTCATTTACAACAGGCAATGAAGCATCTATCTGATAACCACCAATAAAAGTTGTATGCCCATTATCTGCAAAACCTGATGTTGAACGATATAGATTTGTCCCGCCTATAAAAACAGTATTAGTATCAGTTGGCTTTATTGCAACTACCATATCGTAAGATCCCTGACAATTATATGTATTAAAGAATCCACCTGTAGTAGGAAGATTAGCTGAATAATTATTCCAAATACCGCCCGAACCACTGCCATCGCCTGATACATACTTGTATTTCCACAAACTATTCCATTCTACTGCACCTAAATATGATGTATCTGGTGTACCATAACCAGGGGTATTTGCAAGGAAATAAACCTGGCTTTCATCAGATGGACTTATCCCGATCTTTATCCGGTCATAGGTAAGAGGAAAACCTGCCGGAATGATATTTGTAAATGTAACTCCGTCGGTAGAACGGTAAATACCATGAGGCGAGCCATCACTGCTAACTGAGGCATATATCACGCCTGTACTCGTAATAGCAATATCAGTATAAACAGAATATCCTGATCCTAATATCGAATTCCAGGTTGTACCTCCATCCATCGTTTTCCAGATACTACCATAAGCAGCGGCATATACAACATCATGAACAGTATCAGCCGGGTTCGTAAGTATATTCCAAACTATATCACTCCACAAGTTAAAGGTTGTAATGTTTGAAGGAAGTGTAGAAGGAAGAATGGTCCATGTTTCTCCGCTATCAATTGATTTATAGATTCCTTCACCATAGTAGTAGCCGCCGGTAGCACTTGCAGAATTATAAGCTTCGCCAGTGGAATAGTACCATACATTTGTATGCCCGGGACGTGTATCTTGAGTCACACAACTTGCTCCCTGGTATTGATTAACCGGAGTGGTTGTATGCCATGTTAACCCCTGGTCTGTAGACCGCCACATACATCCTGAAGTAGTTCCGGCGATAAGGTTATTTTCATTAGTTACATCTACCGCAAAAGCGCGTGTCTTACCACCTACATTCCATGGGCCTCTTGGTTGCCAGGTAAGTGAAGTGGTTCTGTATGAAGAGGAGGACGACATCATTCCTATGTCATTTGGCAAATTAGCTGCAAAAGCAAGTTCTTTAGCACGTATATGATCAGGTATTTTGCCAGTAGCAGGGTCATGAAGCAGCATCAGTTCATACTCAGCTAGTCCATCTTCATCATCACCACCACCCACTGCTTCATGTGCTTTGGTTTGTTCAGACCTTCCGCCTGATGAATATTGAGCACTTGACAAAATGTAAAATGCAGCTATAATAAATGTCCCAATTACAGGTAAAAACAACCTTTTCATATAAATAAATTTAACACTACAATATATAAAGATACTATTTTTATTTATTACTATACGAAGACATTTTCGTTTTAATATCAGGCGGTTATTCTACTTCATAAGCATAGATCATAAATGAGCCGGCAGATCCCATGGTCATATGTTGCGTAATAGTAGCAAGGAATACATCTCCCTTTTTTAGCCCAGGGAAATGAGTCTTCATACCCGGAAAGATTTCGGTGCTGTGTAATGTGTAGGCAAACTGCATTTCGGAAATATCATCTCCGTGTATGGGTATTGAAACAGCGGAGCCACAACCAAATACTTTGATTATTTGCACTTTCGCCCTACAAGGATATTTTGAACAAATACTACTCGTGTCCTTATCTGTCGGTTCCATTATTGCTACTATTTTCCCTTCTATGTTACAAGTGCCGGGGTTGGTGGCGGCAGGCATGGTATGCTCTACTTTATTTTCCGGCAGGGTTTTGCATGCACAAAAAAACATTAGAGATAGTACAATAAATAAATTGTTGCCCATTGGATCCTTGTTTATATCATTCCAAACTTACGAAGATTATCTATCGGGAAAAGGAAAATTGTATTTAGCATAAACAAAACTACCATGAAACCATGAATTATCATTTCCTGCTTTTTTTTGCTTACTGCTTGTGGAGAATAAAAAACAGAGCTGGGAAATTACCCACATGAATTCAATATGATAAAAATTCTCGGTAACACAATTCTCTAATCAGGATTTTAAGTTGAAATAAAGGGCTACTTCCTCAACGGCTATGTATTTTATCATC
>CAIRZD010000157.1 GCA_903882965.1 uncultured Bacteroidota bacterium | reverse complement strand
GTACGCTTTAGATCAACATGCTTGTTTTGAAATAGACGTGTGAATTCAGTAAACTTAGTTACAGGAGGGGCTTCCCAAGTTGCTCCAACATTTTCACCGACTACGTTTTTTGCGGTAACTGGCTTTTTTGCCATTTCAAATCTAATGTCTGGATTTTCTGTTGGGGTTTTGTTAAAAGCTGATTTAATTTGGTTAGAATCAAATGCTACCCAATGACTACCGCCATCTTGAAACCCATCATATCCACCGGCTTTTAAAACACGTTGTTTAGCAGCAGTTGAAAAATTAATGTTTGGAAAAATTTCTGGAGCGTATTTTCTGCCAGTATTTCCATATTCCTTCATAATTTCTGCTTTATCTTCAGCGTATTCTTTTGCTCTTTCGCCAAGCTGAGAGTTTGATTTTATAACCTCATCTTTAAAAGTTTGAATCATTTTAGGTGTTACTTTGCTGCCTTTAACAAACGGGTTTTTAATGCTTAAGTATGCCGGAATAACTTCAGAACCTTCAATTAATACATCTTTTTCTAAACCTGTTGAATACTCAGAGGCTTCTTTGGGGTCTGTTGTAAAGTAGTAACCATCTATGTTTCCTGTCCTATTTACTTTTTTATTTGGCTTAAAAATAGCCTTGCCATCTATTTCTTCAAAGTTTGTAGTGCCATGATACATAACCTTAGGACTACCATCTTCATTAACAACTTTGCTATTACTAAACCAGCGTTTAAACTCTGGAGTTTCCGGCGCCTTTAATTCATAGGATGGCCCGGCAGATGGCTCTTTAGTAGCACGTAATTTGCCTTCTCCAGCGGACTTAAATATATCCTCTGCTTTTTTGTACCCTTTACCACGCAATACGTTACCAATTCGTTTAAGTACATCCATAGCCTTAGCCATGATTGACTTAACCTTTGGAGGCTGTGTTCTATAGTCAGCAAATGCTTTAGCAATAGCCTCTTCATGTTGCAAGTCTTTTGATAGATGACCATAATCTTTTTCAATGCCGTATTTCTGCATCCATTCTTTATTGGCTTTATTTGCTAATATATTCCAATCTTTATCAGTAAAGAATCCATGATCCTTCATTGCATGTAATGCCTCATGGTTCATTGTTCTATGAATATTATCTCCATTGAGAGACAAATGAATCATTTTATCTAGATAGGCTCCATTGACCGATTCCATCTTTCCAGCAACACGGGCATTTAACGAGTCAGCAAGGGTTAACCCTACATTCTTTAAACCCATTTGATCCATTGCAGTTCTTAGATTTTTACCAAGCACTTCAGCATCACCAGCAAACTTTTCTGTATGAGCAGCAGGAATTTCAAATGGAATATCTTCATCCGGACCAATTAAGCGTCCTTGTCCAGTCAATGATTCTTCTGGAGTTTGTCCAAGCGCAAAGTTCTTTGCTTGCTCTTCGCTACGGCGAGCTATTTCTGCTTTATCTTTTGCTGCTTGAGCCTCCATATCAGCTTGTACGGAAGCATCTTCTTGAGCTTTACGAGCAGCAAGTTCTTTATCCATACGAGCTTGAGCTTCTGCAGGAGATTCAGCTTTTAGTCCATATTCTTCTTTAGGAATGCTTTCAAGATGTTCAATACGGCTTTGTACAGCCTCCATCTTTGCAATAGTTTCCATGTTCTTTGGAGTGTTAGCCGTTTGCCCATCAATAGCAGCCTTTGCCATCTCACGGAAACCTTCTACTGGATCTGAATAATGTGCTAAATCAGACTCACTAATAATGCCATGCTCAATAGCATCATGCATTAATACATCTAGACCTTTAGCATCTTTTCTAAATAAGTATGGGTAATCTTTAGCGCCTTTTTCAATGCCCATATCTGCTTTTTCTTTAGGATGAATACCACGTTTCCTAAGAAATAAGTTAAGGTCGTCTTTTTCTTTTGCCAGAACATCACGCTGTTTATATAAATCTTTTAATTCAGCTTCATATGGATGTGGTACTGGTTGTTGTGTTTTTACAACAGTTTCAGGAGCTACAGCAGCTTCAAGTTTTGTAGGTACTACAGCTTCTTCAGCAGCCTTAACTTCTTTTGGAATAATTGGAGCTTCTGGGGCTAATGGCTCTGTAATAGGTTTTGCTGCCTCTACAGGAGCACGACCTTCTAGATCAGCCATCATTGCCTCAGTGTCTTGTGACGCTGATTTAGGAACCCCGCCTACAAACTCTTCTGGAGTCTTTATAGAGGGTTCTGCCATCATTTCAGGTGTTACTTCACCCGGTCTGCGTAAAGCCCTTACAGCGGCTTTAGAAGCGGCTGATGCAGGTAACTCTCCAACACGGGATAAGCTACGTCCTAAAGCTGTTTCTTTGTGTCCTAAAGCACCGGCTAAACCAGCAATTCCTACTTTAGTCCAATCAATGGGCTCATCACCC
>CAIRZD010000156.1 GCA_903882965.1 uncultured Bacteroidota bacterium | reverse complement strand
TTCTGATAATACCGGCTTTTTCAACGTTTCAGGCATTCCTACCACTCTAGTAGTAGGTGGAAAAGTAAATTATGGTTCAGGTATCCTGACCATAAACCAAAATGGTTACGTACAATTAGGCGATTGCACCGGCTCTACAGTTTGGTATACCGATATGAGTGGTTATTACTCACCCATGCGCATTACTCCAGGATCTGATTACAATGGCACACCACGCATTGAGTTACAGGTAAGTGCTAATACAATTGGTGTTAATGCATCTACAAATCAGGTATGCCAGCCATACATGATCGACTTCACTTCTGCATTTGCACAAATGAAAGCACATGCCACCTGCATGAGCACCCTTACTGATAATGCAACCCTCACCAACCCGGGCGGAACCATAATAGCCCATACAGGTCTTCCCCCACAGGTAAAGATCACCCTCAATACCGGCATTAACGTTTTAAATCTCAGCGGCACAGATCTCAACGCAGTAGCTGATTTCACCTATAACAATAATCCCGATGCCTCACATATCTTGGTCATTAATGTCAATGCCTCCGGTACTTATACCTGGCAGGTCTATAACTCTGCCGGTGTTGGCATCACACAATGCCCCTATATTTTATATAATTTCTACAACACCACAGCGCTCAATATTGCTGGTAGCGCAGCTATAGAGGGTACAGTATTTGCACCTTTTGCAGATATCACTAAAACAGTGAACGGTGCTAATATCGAAGGTCAGGTTATCGCTCAATCATATTATCACGCAGGCGGCGAGGATCATTATGCTGTTTTTAATGCTGATATCACCGGCTGTGATGGCCCTATCGGCACTACTGCATCATTCACTATCAATACACCCACACAATGCCTCGAGGGAAACTATTTTGCCTATAACAGCAGTGTTACCGGTACACCTCCTTATACGTATTACTGGACATTTGGCGATGGCTCCTCTTCTACATCGGCATACCCGGTAAAAACATACACAGCTACCGGCAATTATTCCGTTAAGCTTGTTGTTACAGGTGCAGGTGGCGCAGACAGTGTTACACAAATGGACACCGTCGATGCCAACCCAAATACCGGCTTTACAGTCAATGATACGATACAATCATTCACAGGAAACAATTTTGTATTCACATCCAACGGCAGTACCACCGGTAATGTCTATTCATGGGATTTTGGCGATTTTACTTACTCTTCCGATCCTAACCCCGTAAAATCATACAGCGCCACCGGCACTTATATTGTACATCAAAGGGTCACAGGGCTTAGCGGTTGCACCACTTGCACATGCGTCCACCAAACCGTTTATGTTATCTGTGATAGTGTCACCGGTGGTGGTGGTGGTGGCCTGGAAAGCCAGAGCCTCGGAGACCTCGTAAGTCGGAGAACGATCAACAATATTAAAAACAGTGTAAACACAAAACAGGATTATAGCAATAAGCAAACCTTCAGAAAAAATAACAGTGCCGCCCGCACCACAAACACTACCAACAGGCTGCAACAGTTTATACCGGGATCACTTGATGCAACTACCCAACCCATGATCACTACTCCGGCTGATATCACATCACTCACTTCTGCAGTCGATGTATTTTCTGTCGATTATGTCAACGCCAATAATGCCAAAGCAGTGGTCCTCGGTATCACCACTACCGGCAAGCCATACAATCATACCAAGTCTATATGCGATCGCTTTCGCGGTGCCACATTGTTAGGCACAAGCATAGTGCAGTTACAAGGCTATAACTTTATCCAGTTCCAGCTACAGCAGCAGGGCGGCGAGATGGAGTATTGCATTGCTTTTGCAGCAGGCAAATCAGCGGGTAGCGGCAATTTTCACCTGCAATCCAAATGGCTCATATCAGAGTATACCAGCGACGACTCCGTTTTCAACTTCCAGGTTTGGGCTGCCTCTCCTGTAAATACACAAAAACTCGCCAATGAAATAGTAGCCAACCTCGCTGCCGTGCTCCCCATCCAGCAGGTAGATGCTGATTTCGTTTTACCCCCTGCATATATTGCCAACGGTAAAAGAAACAAGGGCTTCCTCGATCTCACAATTACAAATACCACTGCCTCATCCAATGGTTTTATCATTTTTGAAGAACGTAAAAATGAGTTCTCCGGCATAGATACACTGCTTATACCATTTACACTCAAAAATGGCACAGCCAATACTTTCCATATCCCTATTTACGATGGCTACGAATACGAAGGTCATCTCTTCCTTAACGATACCCTTACAGATGATGTTTACATGGCCGATGGTAACTGGAGCATAGACTATGATCAAGCCTATACTACACTCACTTACCAACCCAATAACAACTATAACCGCCTGTATATCGACGGAGAATATCCCCTATACAGGAATATTACTGTAAATGGCACCAGCAACGATTATATAGCCATTTATAAATTCATTACCTCCGGCGAAGATAAAGTAGACCTTACTCCATATCACTCTTACAAATTCCTCGCTAAGGGTGCCGGTAAGGTTCAGGTAAAACTTATCAAAAGCTCCGTAGTAAAATGGGCAGATCAATACTACACTACCATCAACCTCGACACCGCAACCCAAAACTACCAGGTCAGCTTCGATGATTTCACTTCCGATAATCTTAGCGCCCCATTCGACCCCAGCGACGTCACAGCAGTTGTATACAACTTCCTGTTCAATGGCACTAAAACCAACTTTAGTTTCTTTGCCGATGATCAGGCATTCTCACCCACTGTAGTGCAAAGCCTGAAAGCCCTCCAGTCCAGGAAAATAACAGTGTCGCCTAATCCTGCAAGCACACAATTCAATTGCACCTTTGCCGCCGATCAGGATAGAGACATGACCCTCACCCTCACAGACATTGCCGGCAATACAGTATACAAACAAGCTGTTCACGCCCTTACAGGCTACAATACCGTCACCATCAATCTCCCTGCAGGTATGCCGGAATCTATGCTCATAATGAGCCTCGGCAACAGCAGCACAAAATACAACGTTACCAAGATCACAATAATGCACTAATCACGATCTTTTAAATGCTATAATAGCCCTCAGGCGGGTCGCAATAATATCAGCATCATTGTATGAAATCTCTTAGTTAAGCCATAGATCCTGAAAGGATCAAATGTCTATAGTAAAAATCCTGCGACGCACGATACGATGCCGAAGGTATCGCATGTTCTCATCTCAAATTATTACTCACCGTCTCCTTAACTGAGAGATTGGTCTGGGAGAAACCCTACATCTCACACAAAGGTGTATACACTTTCCACCCACATCCTTTATCCCCTCCTATCTTTGTTTCCGTATTGATATACCTTACCATAAAAAATTCAAACTCAAATAACATCAGCCCTTGTACCCATCATGCGAATATGAAACCACAAATTCTTTGCACACTTTGCCTGAAATTTTTGTGCCACAATTTTTATCTGTACATTTTTACTTAACACGCTTTAGACACCCTACTTTAGACTTTAGACTACATCATAATTTATCAAAAAACAATTTTAATATCCAGATAAGATCGACACCAGATTTTCCTCGCGATTGTCATATAAATAAAAACAACTACCATAACCTGAAAATTGTACATACTGTGATATTTTGAGACATTTTGAGACATTCTAAACTATAAGAGAAATATTTATATTTTTACCCGCACCATGCCATTTCACAAACCACCTCCCGAAAAAATTGTCCGGATTGCAACGGTTGCCACCATATCATTTATGATCTGTTGGGGCCTGGTTTCCGTACTGGCAGAAATAAGGCCTTTCTGGGTAGATGAGTGGCGCATTATATACAACCTCAAGTTCAAACCCGCCGCCAGTCTCTGGGGTCCTCTCGACTTTATGCAGCAATTTCCCCGGGTGTATATGCAGATCATAAAGGCCTTTACCTCGGCATTTAATTATAGCTACTTCGGGCTTCGGCTTCCATCCTACATAGTGGGTTCATTCAGCATGGTCTTTTGCTATCGCTTAATGAATAAAATATTTCCTCCCGGCCACTTCAATAAATTCCTGTTTGTAATGATACTTGTATCGTGCAGCACATTCACATTATACTTTGTGCAGATCAAGCAATACACCATGGATATTTTGCTCAGCCTCATAGCCATCTGGCAGTTCATGGAGTTATTAAATTTACAGCCTGCCAAAAAACTTAGTATTGCCCGGTATCTGCTGCTGTGCCTTAGCTTACTCATTGTTCCTTTTTTCAGTTATATATACCCGGTAGCTATTACTCCCGCATTCATAGTTATATTCATCAATTCCATTCATGTTATTAAAGCCCCCATTACCGGCAAAGCAAAGTTTTTACTTCGCCAGTGGTTCCCGTTGTTTTTATGCACCATTAGTATTGGTGTCTTTTATCTCATAGATGTATCACAGTTACTCGCAGATCAGGGAATGCGCCAATGGTGGGGTGAGCTACTGTTAGAAAAAGGTTTTAGCTGGGGTTTCTTTTTTTATACCATCTTCAATTTATTTGCAGAGATTGGTTCCGGCCTCATATTCTGGATATTGTTTGGCATACTCGGATCTGCAGCATTCCTGTATAGCATCTATTCCTGCACCCGAAATATTTTTGAAAACAAAACCGGCACTTTCGGTTGGTTACGGTTATACAGTACGTTATTGCTCGTATTGGTTTTCATATTGTTCCTCACAAAAAAACTACCCGTTGGCGAGCCGCGTCTCAATGCGTTTACAATTCCATCTATCTCCATACTTATCATTTATTTCCTCGATCAGTTAAAGCAGAAAAAAATAGGAAATAAAATTTCGTGGGGCATATCTGCACTCCTCTATGTTGGCCTTATTGGCAATATTTATACAACATTCTTTGCAGCCATCACCGGCCCCGCTTACACCAAAGAAATGAATATTTACAGGTGCACAGAAAAAGCCATACTTCTGGCCCAATCAAAAAAATTACCAATATTCATTACCCCGGGAGTAGCCTACCCCTATGAAAAAACAAGAAACCTTCCTTTTAACAACACCGTTCCCGGCGACTGGGTACTCAAATCATTCCCCGCCTACAATCCGGCAGATAGTATACCCGTATACCCAATAAACAATATGAAAGAAATCATTGATCAGTTACCATCAAATATTAAAGAAGTAATTGCAGGGGATGGCATTTCCTACCGCATTATAAAACGATAATTTTTGTTCCAACTTACTTTTTATTGAGCCATTGAGCTATTATGCAATTCAGCAATTATATTAAAACGCTCTGTTAATACCTACCACATACCGCAATGTAGCATACTGGTCATTACTATACGGCGGCCTGTTCAGGAATATCGGTAAGTCAATACGAATAGTAAGCGGTTTGGCTTTTTCAAATACACCAAAGCTCTTTATAGTAAATGCAAAACCCACACCTGCGTCTACATGCAAACTGCTCCATGCATTTGTAGGTGTTATGAAATAATAATTCGGTAATGAAAAATTACTTAGTTCCATTACACCCGCATCTCCAAAAGCGTATACGCCAGCATGCAGCCAGTTATGCAGAAGCCTGGGCTTCCATGGCATATAATTCTCAAGGCCAAGTTCCAGGTTGGCCGAGGCTCCGCTTCTTCCTTTATATCCCTCCATCAAACTTCCATTACGCTGGTCCGGAGCAAAGTAACCAGCATAGCCGCGAAGACCAAGCCCACCCCCTTCCTGGAAATGGTTAACATCATAACGGGAAATATCATCCCAGGTACTTGGTATAAATCCTAAAGTTCTGGTGTATTTATTTTCCATCTCATCCTCCGGACTTGCGCCGGCCATATATAGTGCGCTCTCAGAAGGTAGTTGGGTGCCAAGTCCGTAACGGCCAAATAACCTTGTCCTCACTTCAAGCCTCCCTATATAATTATAGTTCACAGATTCAAGTTGTGCATATGAATAATTAAAAGGCAGTTCATCTTTTTCAAGGATAGGAGCATGTAAACTGAAAGTATATCTACCCGCACCATTATAATAATTGTAACGATGAACCCATTGCAAGTTCAGCGAATTATTTTTTCTTCCCGCACTGCTGCTCCAGTCTGCCGGATCTATCAGGTAATCAAAATCACTACTGGTAGGCCGCCACATAGTCTGCCCGGATAACTGCACTGTATTGCTCTCATTCGCCAACCAGTTGAGTCCACCCCGATGATACCATAAACCATCAAGGTACCTGCTATTGATCTGCAATTGTACTTTAGGGATATTCCGTGTGAGCGGCGAGATATAGTTGAATGTATAATTTACAGGAGCATAATTTGCATAAGTACTTTGCCCCTCATTTGCCAGGTATGCATTTTCCTGGAGCGCGTGCGTATTCCACCATATTGTAGCATCAATTTTGTATAGTGTATTTATATAGTCACCTTCAAAGTGTACACCTGCCTTTATACCATCTATAGGGTTCCACCATAGATCAGGCCTTATATATAGTCGGTATTTTCTCCGGTCAAACTGAGAATTCAAACCACCATCCAGTTTGGTCTTTATAGCCATTGGGCTCAGGCATAAACCTCTCGTTTTATAATCGTCCACCATATCGCGGTCCGCAAACCGGTATGTAGTATCTATCTGCACATTTTTGATACCTGAAGGTATCTCTACCTCAGCGGTATATTCTGGATCCAGCTTACCCCAGCCATACCACTTAGGAAGAGTAGTTGCAGCAGTCTGCTTTTCAAACCAGGTATTCGGAATATAGTAACTATGCTTCGATCCGTCTTTTGCTGTAATCGTAAAATCTATGGGCATTTGCATTTCCCCTTTACGATGAAACTTTATAAGAAAACTATCCGTACCATGCACTTTATGAATTCCACCTATTCCATAGTCAAGTGTTTTTGTTGTTTCAAACCATTCGTCAAAGAACCATGCGAGATCCACATGAGTAAACTGTATGACTGATGCCCGGAAATCCTCAAAATACGGATGTGCAAATTTCCATTGTTCAAAGTAATGATGAATTGCAGCCTCACACAAAGAATCACCCAAAACCAATTGTAAGTTATAGAGCATTGTTGCTGTTTTATAATACACTATGCCATACCCGCCTCCTTGGCCCAAAGCGCTATGGAAATCATCCGAATGTGTATTAAGCTGCAATTCTGTTTTATTTAGTGCAGCAGAAGTATAACTATTCAGAATATTCCGGTCCAGTACCAACGTAGGTTCTGTAAAGTGGCTCCGGTAGCCCCGCTTTGTACTTCCTGTGTACATTGTATCTCCATCTATCAGGCGCAATCCCCACGCGGTAAGAAACTGTGTAAAGCCCTCGTCCATTGCTGCCCGGTATGTTTCATTACTACCTACCTGTCCGTAAAACCAGTTATGCCCTATCTCATGAACAAACAAGCCTCTGTAACCCGGTTCACTACCACCGTCCATAGTTATCATCGGGTATTCCATTCCATCCTGGGCATCAGCAGCTACTATCTTTGGATAGCAATACATGCCTATTGTTTGCGAAAATGTTTTTATGATCTTATTAATATAATCCGGTGCATTTTGCCACCGCGCAGCATGTGGTTCCTGAACGAGTGCCACACACTCTACACCATTCCAGTAACTGGTACCTATACGGAAAGATGGGTCTGCGGTAAAAGCAAAATCATGTACATTGTTTGCAACAAAATGCCATTGCTTCCTTTCTCCTTTCACATAAGGGATAATGGTAGATGGTGGTTCATTCCATTTTTTGTTTGCAAAATTTTTTATATCCAGTTTTGCTCTCAATGTGTCTGGTAGCACTTCCTGCCTGTTCTGCAATACACCACTTGCTTCCAGTATATAATTTGAAGGAAAATCCAGCGTCACATCATACAGCCCGAAGTCGCCATAAAACTCCCTGTTCAGATGTTGGTAAGTGTCCCATCCATGCATACGGTCATACACACATATTTTGGGAAACCACTGGCAGCCATTGTAATGCATAAAGCCCCATGCATTGTACATCTGCATTCTGCGCCGCGTTGAGCCATTATCATAGTAAGTATTAAAGTTCATTTTTATCACCACCTTACTTCCGGGCACAAGTGGTTTGGGTAGGTATATCTTCATAATTGTATTATCAAGCTCAGTCTTTACACCCTGGTTATCAACTGTGATTTTATCCAGTACTATACCCAGGCCTGCTGCTTCCTTCTTCCCCATACGGGTTTTTACATGATTAGCATGCTCCAGGTCGTGCAGGTGTGAACCTTTAATAAATGCGTTCTGATACAAATGAAAATATACATAAGTGAGTGTATCCGGAGAGTTGTTCCAATAGGTTAGTTCCTCAGCTCCTTCTATCATATTGTCCTCTTCTTTCATTTTGGCATACATCTTATATTGTACGTCCTGCTCCCAATAGGCCATATCAGGCATACGGTTTCCCCAGTAGTATTTGTTTTCGCTGCTGCGGTAAGCGTTATCATTTCCCACAGGTTGCAAAGCAGGATGGTATGACTGGGCACCTACACTAAAAACAATACATAAAATAATAAGGGTAAAAACTGCCTTTAACTGCATAGTATGATTTGAACAATAAAAATAGAATTAAAAACGGAATGTACTTTAATATTAAAGCCCCGTTACCTAATTGGCATCATCAATAGTGCCACCGGTGGGATTCTTTGTAATTGCCGGATGGCCTTTATATTTTACTGAACATGATCCGGCAACATTGGTATTTAACTTTTTCAGCGCGGTAACTTCACAATTCCCGGAGCCTTTTATAGTAACACTGGCTTCTTTTGTCTGTAATGGAAATGCCTTTACCAGGCTCCCACCATCAATAGTGTATGTAGCTATCCTCGTGTTTCCTCCATTGATGTTGAGGTTATCGGTACCTGATGCGCTAAAAGAAAAGTTGTCGGTGTTTACATTATCAATGTTCACCTTACTGTTTCCTGTTACTTCAACCTTACAAGCCTGCCCAACAATATTGCCATGAATATCCGCATCTGCTGTAGATGATAAATAAAGCTCAGTAAGTTGGGGCACAGTAATTTCTGCGACTACCGTTTTACTGTCCATGGCCATACGATCATCAAGAGCAGAAGAAATGAATAACATATTGTTCTCCACCTTTGTCCTGATATTCAGTAAAAAACTGGCATACCCGGTAAACTTAACCGATGGCTGTGCGCCTTTCTGTACATTGATAACCACCTTCAGTGGCAACTCTATCTGCACTGCATTAAATGAGGAGACCTTTGGGTTAACACTACCTACTGTGCCCTCTCCTTTTATCACCCGGTCACCGCATGATGAAAAGAGTAAACCAATTCCAATAAGTGCGTTCAATAAAATATACTTTCTCATAATTTCTACTTAAAATAAATTTACGAAAATCATTTTGATTTTTTTATAAAGAAGCTTTACTGTTTACTGTATTTTTTAAAAATGGCAGTATATTTTTCCATAGAATCAGCTTGTCCAATGGATTGGTAATAATTGGCAAGCAAAGAATAGGGATAAACATTGCTGGGATCAACCGAAATGGCTTTATGCAGAAAATAGACCGCAGAATCACTTTTACCTATACTTAAATAACAACGTCCCAGATTGGTATAAGGATTTATATAATCAGGGTTCAACTCAATTGCTTTCTTTGAAAATTCTATCGACTGTGGGAATTTCTTTTCTCTGTAGTATATAAACGCAAGGTTGCTTGTATTTTTATCACTCAGGGGGTATAGCTCCAAAGCTCTTTTTTCATGTACTTCGGCGGAATCGTACTGCGCAAAGAAAATATAGGTATTACCCACCCCTGCTTGTGCGTCACTAAAATCCGGTGCAATGGCTATTGCTTTTTTCAAATAAGTAAGCCCTTCTTTTCTGACTTCATTTTGCTGCTTCGGGTCTTTCTCATTCATTGCAATTGTAGTTTCCAATTCCAATCCGTAAAAGTAATTAAGCCTTGCAGAGTTGGGGGCTTTGGCAAGATCTGTTTTATACAATGTATAATTATCTGCCCAATCCTTGTTTCGCCCAAAGGTAATTGAGGCGTATACCAGGGACAGCGGGATTATAACACCGAGCACTTTAGGGCTTTTTAAAACTTCTATACTTCCACTTGTTGTCTTTACCATTTTTTCGATCAGCAAAGCTATTGCCAGGCAAAAACCTACAGACCCGAAAAACATAAAACGCTCACCCATTGTAGCGCCAATTAAAAACGGTATGTTCGTGAACATGGAAATAGTTATCAGGAAAAAAAGAATTGCGAATGCATAAGGGTCTTTACGGTTTTTTAGTACCCCCCTGATTCCGTATACACCCAGTGAAATGTAAACAAGCAATGAAATAATTGTCCATAAGTTGCCGAAGTGAGCATAAGGAATAGTGTTGTAAGAGTAATCGCAAATAAGCGGATAAGGCACAAAAAGAAGTGTCATATACTTGCCTAATATTAAAATAGCCGTAGCCATGCGGGATTCTAAAGAAAGATTTGTGGCCGCAAGCGCATTATCAATGACCAGGACACTGGTAATATGGTTTGCATCATATGCACTCAGCACTGAAAATCTTATCCATAAAAAAATTCCTGCAGTTATTACTGAGCCAATGGTTATGTAAATACCGCGTTGCCTGTTTTCATTCCGGTAAAAAAAGAAAATGAGCGGTATAACCGCAAGAAAAGTAAATACTGTTTCTTTCGATAGCAGTGATAAGAAAAAGCAGAAACATCCCAGTAATAAGTAGATCAGTTTGCCTTTATCAAGGTATTTTAAAAAAACATTCAGGCATAAAAACGCAAAGAAGAAACATAACAACTCATCACTGCTTTTGATATTCGCGACCACCTCCGTATGAATGGGGTGCAATGCGAATATTAATGCCGCAATAAAAGCGACAGCAGTCTTTTTTCGTTCAAAAAAATCGTCGACGAAAAAGAACAACATCATAACGCACCCTGCATATATAAGTATATTGGCAAGATGGTTCATCTTAGGGTCTGCTCCAAAAAACTGGTATTCGATAGCCAAAACTACTAACGACAGTGGCCGGTAAAGATCATTTGAAGTAATTACGTACCCCCTGCGATATGGAGTAGACAATATCTCGGTAATTGCTGATGTTCCTTTCATTACGATCTTGTTTTCAGAGATCGCAGAACTGTCGTCGAGTACATATCCGTTTTTAAGGGTATTAGCATATATCCCTATAGCAATCACCCCCAGCAAGAGTGCAAGCAATATGCTTATACTGAAAAGCTTATTGCCTCCTTTTTCCGGCAATTGACCCGCCTTATCCGTACCTGTTTGTATGGGCTTTCGGATAGCCTGTTTGGCTGTCACATTCCTGGCTTGTTTGGCAGCCATCTGGTTGTTTTATTATTGGTTTACTAATGAACATAAATCACAACTATCCGAAACTTTTTTGCCTGAATAGCGGCCATACCTTTGGTTAAGAACGACCAAAACACAAAAATATGGGGCTATTCAAACGTAGTAAAAATAATAACAAACCGTTAC